>JBDUAE010000164.1:0-5083 GCA_040004805.1 Chthoniobacterales bacterium
AAGACCATCCTGATGGCGCACTTCGGCCGACCGAAAGGGAAGCCGGTGCAGAAGTATTCGCTTCGTCCTGTCGCAGACCATCTGCACGGGCTGATCAACCACCCGGTAATCTTCAGCCATCACACGATCGGAGAGGACGCGGAGAAGATCATTGCCCACATGCACGACGGCGACGTCGTCCTGCTGGAGAACGTTCGCTTCCAAGCAGAGGAGGAGGCCAATGACGCGACCTTTGCGAAGGCGCTCGCGCGGCTCGGCGATATTTACGTGAACGATGCCTTCGGCGCGGCGCATCGGCCGCACGCGAGCACAGCCGGTATTACGCGCTTCGTTAGCCAATCAGCCATGGGCTTCCTGATGGAGAAGGAGCTGAAATATCTCGGCCGTGAGCTAGAGGACCCGGCCAAACCTTTCGTCGTCATCATGGGCGGCTCGAAGGTCTCGGATAAAATCGGCGTGATCAAATCGCTCATGCAACGCGCCGGTACGATCCTGATCGGCGGCGCGATGGCGAACACGTTCTGGAAGGCGCAGGGCATTCCGGTGGGCGCAAGTAGGGTTGAGGAGGATAAGCTCGACCTTGCTCGTGAGCTCCTTAAGCAAGCGAAGGAGAGCGGGGTGAAGTTCCTCCTGCCGGTCGACGCGCTGGAGTGTGAAAAAGTCGAAGCGGGCGCGCGCCAACAAAATACCGCCCGAGTGACCGAACAACACGGGATTACGGAAGGCTGGCAGGCCGTCGATATCGGAAGCGCTACGATCGCGCTCTACGAAAAGGAGATCGCGCAGGCGAAGACGATTCTTTGGAACGGACCGGTGGGCGTATTTGAGATTCCAGATTTCGCGAAGGGCACAACCGCCATCGCCGCCGCCGTCGCCAAGGCGGATGCGGTGACGATCATCGGCGGCGGCGATTCCGTCACTGCGGTGAAACAAGCCGGTTTAGCCGACAAAATGACCTTCATTTCCACCGGTGGCGGCGCGTCGCTCGAGTTACTGGAAGGGAAGGAACTGCCTGGGGTCGCGGCCTTAAGCGAGAAAGATTAGACAGGATTTCAGGATGAAGAGTCGATGTCTCCGCCTTGTCCCTAATCCTGCAAAATCCTGTTAATCCTGTCCAAAAAATCCATGAGAAAAAAAATCGTCGCTGCCAACTGGAAAATGAACATGACGCAGGCGGAAGCGTCGGCCTTCATCGAAACATTCCTGCGGGAGTTGAGCGATTTCGACGAGGTCGAGGTCGTGATCGTACCGCCCTTCACTGCCCTCGCCATAGTGAGCGAAGCTTTGAACGCCTCCCAGAATGTGAAACTCGGCGCGCAGAACATGTCTTGGGAAAAAGGTGGCGCCTTCACCGGCGAGATCAGCGCGGCGCTTTTGCGCGATCTCTTCGTCCGCTACGTCGTCCTCGGCCACAGCGAGCGACGCGCCTTGTTTGGCGAGACGGATGAAATCGTGAACCGCAAAGTGCGGGCTGCGCACGAAGCCTCTCTGCGCCCAATCGTGTGCGTGGGCGAGACCCTGGAGCAACGCGAACAGAATCAGGTCGAGAAAGTGATCGGCGGGCAACTGCGCGGCAGCCTCGCCGTTTTAAGCGCGAAGGAACTTGCGGAGACGGTGGTGGCGTATGAGCCGATTTGGGCCATCGGCACCGGCAAAACTGCGACGGCGGAACAGGCGCAGGAAGTGCACGCCTTTATTCGCAAAACGCTGGTCACGATGTCGGATGATGCCACCGCGAACCGGATGCGCATTCAATACGGCGGAAGCGTCAAGCCAGATAACGCCTACACCTTGATGTCGCAGCCCGACATCGATGGCGCGCTCGTCGGCGGAGCGAGTCTCGATCCGCGCAGCTTTGCCGAGATCGTGAAGGGCGCCCACGCAGCGCCTGTTCGTTGAGGGAGCGAGACAGGATTAACAGGATTTTACAGGATGAAGAATCGGTGGCTCGCCTTTTCTCTAATCCTGCAAAATCCTGTTAATCCTGTTAATCCTGTCCAAAAAAGCAGCCTCTCCTACTTTTTAATTTCCAAATAAGTCCGGCTCCGCGTTTTTCCGGTCGCGGGATCGAGTTCTTCGATCCGCATCTGTTTGAGAAACCAGCGACCGTCGATTTTTTGGGCGGATACGACTTCGAAGCGCTTCGCCAGCTTCAAGTTCCAATCGTAGCCTTCCATCCGCATCAGCGCGCCGCCTTGTTGATCGATCCACAAGATTACATTCGAATATTGGGCGGAGCGGCCGGGCGCACGCAATTGCACCTTCCAGCAATGGCGCGTCCGCAGGCTATCTTCACCGAGGACACGCGCATCGCGCCAGTAGAGAAACTTTAGCGCAAGATCGGCGTAGGTGATGTTCGTCCCCCGGACTTTCTGATCGAACTCCGGCCCGGAAATTTTATCGACGCCGTCGCGGGTAATTTCTTCCAGCCGCGAATCGGTTTCGCCCAGGCGCAGCTGCAGCGCTTCGTCCGGATTCGTGAAGCTGTAACGGATGACTGGTCCAGTTTGAGTGAGCTGAAAGGGAATAATTTTATCCTCCTCTCGAAGCTGGCCTTGCACTGAGATGTCCTGATGGGCCTGCCGCAAACGGACTGTGGCCAGAATTTCCTCGGCGCTCGGGGCTACCGTCTGCGCGGCTTCAGCGCTGGACAGTGCGAGGAATGAAAGAAGAGCGAGTTGTTTCAGCATCGGGCTTTAAGTTTTGGGTTTTGCGCTTTAAATGAGACGGCTCGAAGACGCTTCGCTGAACTTAGCACTTCGCGCTCCAAGCCTCCGTGGATCAGTCGCTCTTTCATCTCATTAACCAACAATGGACGAGCCCCGCGCTCGACTTGTTCATGGCAGCGCTAAGCGATCCGCAGGTCTGGCTTCCGCTTTTCGTCGCTCTGGTGCTGTATGCGCTGATTTGGGGTGGATTCAAGGGCCGCGCTTTTCTTCTCTGTCTCGCGATCACCCTTCTTATCTCGGAAGGCGTGGTGGTGCAGGGTTTAAAGAAAGCGATCGGACGCCAGCGACCGAAACAGGCGGAGACGGTGCGCCTGGTGCAACTGGCGCCAACGCGTCCGAAATTTCTCTCCCTCCTGCAACCACCGCGGGTGCATTCCTCCGCGGCCTGGCAGCGCCGAGAAGAAGGCCACGGGAATTCTTTTCCATCTGCTCACACGGTGAATAATTTCGTCGCTGCCACCTTTCTCGTGCTCTTCTTCCGGCCCTGGGGTTGGCTCTATTCCCCAGTGGCGGCCATGATTAGTTATTCTCGCATCTACTTGGGCGCACATTGGCCGAGCGATGTCGTTATCTCCGCGTTTCTCGCCGTCGGGATGGCATTTCTCTTCGTCATGCTCTTTGAGTGGATTTGGCAATGGGCGGGCAGGCGTTGGCTGCCGGAAATATTTAGCCGACATCCCCGGATCATCGCAGCGAAATGAGCACGACCCGCGCAGTCTGGCTTTTCGTTCTCGCGCTGACGGGAATTCGTCTCGCGCTCATCGGAACGGCGGATCTTTCCTTCGACGAAGCGCATTATTGGATGTGGTCGCAACGTCTGGCACCGGCTTATTTTAGCAAAGGTCCCGGCGTGGCCTTTGCCATTTGGTCGAGCACCGCGATCTTCGGCGCGACCGATTTCGGAGTGCGCTTCTGGAGTCCAGTCTTGGGCGCGGGCACGAGCCTGCTGCTCTATTATTTTGCGCGTCGGCTGTTTAATGCGACCACCGGGTTTTGGGTCGTGCTGATCTTGAACGTGACGCCAATTTTCAACCTCGGCACCTTCGTCATGACGATCGACCCGCTCTCGATTTTCTTTTGGGTGGCGGCGCTCTACACCTTCTGGCTCGCGCTCGAGCGGCACCCGCAATTTTCCTGGTACTGGCCGCTCACCGGTTTGCTGATCGGGCTTGGATTTCTTTGCAAATACACGAACGCGCTTGAGCTCGTCTCGGTCCTGGTCGTGCTCGCGCTCATCCCGCGTTTTCGACGGGAATTTCGGCAGCCGGGCCTTTACACCCTGCTCGCTACCTTCGCGGTCTGCACCATTCCGCCCATCGTCTGGATGCAACAGCACGCCTGGGCTACGCTCGGGCACTTGCGTTCCAGCGGGCGGCTTGATCACGCACCGCGCTTCAGTCCCGTGGAATTTCTCTCGTTTCTCGGCGGACACTTTGTCGTCTATTCGCCTTTGATTTTTCTCGGATTGGTTTGGGCCGTGATCGCGAATTGGCGACGCTGGCATCATCAGTTCAAAGGGATTTTTCTGCTCTGGTTTGGCCTTCCGGTGTTCGCGATTTATGCACTGCTCTCGATCAACAAAGCGGCCAATGCGAATTGGGATGCGCTGGCGTTTCCGAGCCTCGCGGTCCTGGCTTGCGCCTTTTGGAGCGAACGCATGGAGGCGCGGCCGCTGCTGCGACGTCTCGCGCTGCTGGCAGTTCTAATCGCTGTGCCCATGAGCATGGTCACGCTCAATACCGATTTGCTGCGCTTGGTTGGATTTCAATTTCCGAAAAACGATCCCGCCGATCGAATCCGCGGCTGGCGCAGCGCGGCCGACGCGGTGGAGCAAGTGCGCAGGGAAGTGGAGCAAAAGTTGAACGAACGGGTCTTCGTCATCGCAGACGGAAGGGATCGCGCCTCGGAATTATCCTTCTATTTTCGCGACAAACGCCGGGAAGGCCCCGGACATCCGGAAGTCTATCTGATCGAGTCGCAGGATATCCAAAACCAATTTTCTTTCTGGCCGCGCTACGATGAATTCGTGGCCGCGCCAACGCCTTCGACGCCAGGAGAAGGCGACGTCTACAGCGAAGAAAATGGCTTGAACCCCTTCGTCGGCCGCACCGCGCTCTATGTGCAGCAAAGTTCCGCCCGCGAAACACCGCGCAATATTCAACAGGCCTTTCAATCAACGGAGCTCGTGGCCACGATCGAGGTCCGGCGCGGGGGCCGTCTCATCCGCGCCTTTAACGCCTTTCTCTGCAAAAGTTATCGATCGCTGCCACTATGATCGAACACTCTCCCTCACCCGCGGTTTCCGTGGTGGTCCCGCTCTTTAACGAAGAAGAAAACGTGCCCATCCTGCAAGC
>JBDUAE010000580.1:0-1526 GCA_040004805.1 Chthoniobacterales bacterium
GAGCAAACGATCAGCGATTGGCGACGGCGGCACGGGATTACAGTCGAGACGAATTACGAGGCAGAGCGGCTGCGGAAGAAGGAGCGGCAGCTAAATCCGGCTTATCAGCCGGGGTTTTCGCTGGAGGATGCGGAGCGCATCGCGGAGGTGTTGCCCACACTGGATTCGCTGTCGTTTTCGCTCTGGAATGACCGGCCGCTGCGCAGTCTGGCGGTGCTACAGTTTTGCCCGGCCTTGTCCTCACTCTCTGTCGCCGCGAGCGAGATCGCGGATTGGTCGCCGCTGCGGCATGTGCCTGGGCTGGAGACGTTACATATCGTGGCCGACGACGAGGCGGTGGATTTGCGGCCAGTGGGAAAGCTCGGGGAGTTAAAGATTTTGCACGTGACGCTGGATTGTCCCTGGCCGGATCTGGGCGGCTGGGAAGATCTGGTGCAACTGGAAGAGCTGCACTTCCAGGGCAACATCCTGGCTCTGCGGGAGGTGCCGAGGCTGCCGGCGCTGCGGCGAGCGAAGATTCACAAACGGGAGGAGGTGATCCCGCTGCGGACGGTGTCGGATTTGCCGGAGATGCCGGAGCTGCGCTCGCTCTTTCTGGAAAATACGTGGCGGCTGGAGGGGATGGAACGTTATCCGCACTTAGTGAACTTGACGGTCTTCGGGATGTTCCGCGATCTCGCGCCATTGGCGGCGCTCTCGGAGCTGACCGATTTACTGGTGAGCGGCAGCGCCTTCAAATCGCTGGAGCCGCTGGCGCAACTGGGCAACCTGCGCCGGCTGACGGTGCGGCGAGAGTTGCCGCAGGATTACACGCCGTTAGCGGCGCTGCCGCACCTGCACGAGGTGCGGGTAGAGTTGTGCCCATCGAGCAAGCTGGAGATCGCGACTCTGCAGGCGGGCCTGGCGCCATGGTCGGACGAGTTCACGGTGGACCCGCCCCGGCCGCTGCGACCGCTGCGTCTCCGGCTGCGGAGCGAGGATGCGCGCGATCCGTTGCCGGAGGTGGCCACCACGCCGCGGGATTGGGGAGACGATAAGGAGATGGCGCAATCGGAGGCGCGCTGGTTCGCGCGCGAGATTAACCGACGCCTGAATGCGCTGCTGGGGAAGGGCTGGGGCGGGCTGGGTGTGAAATATGGGCTACGCGCCGGCTACGACCAACTGCGCATTGGCCGGCCGGAGGATGTGGATCAGCTCCCGCACATTATCGACACGGTGCGGGCCGTCATGGCCAGTGCGCGCCACCACTTCAAGGTCCTGCTTTGCCTCGATACCATGGAACGGTTCGAGCGGGACTTGGATGAGATCGAGCAGGACGATGAAGCGGTGAGCGAGGAACGGGAAGACTTCGATGCGGAACGGAAACGGGAGGAGTGGGAATACAGCCAGGAGCGCCAGCGGGAGCGGCGGGAATTCATGGAGCGGCTGCACCGTTTCCGGCTCCGACAGGAACAAGGTTTGCCGGTGGACCCAATGGAGTTTGCGGCGGAAGTGGAGGAGCCGGAGGAAGTGGCGGCGGGCGGGAT
>JBDUAE010000581.1:0-1524 GCA_040004805.1 Chthoniobacterales bacterium
TTGGCACGGTGGCTCCGATTCGGATCGCTTCCGGCGCGAGACTCGCGGTCACCGTCCCGAAGGTTTCAGAATCTTTCTCTGGCACCCGCAGCGGCGCCGCCGCCGCAAAGGGTTCCGGCATGATTTCGCGTGCGCCCGCCGAAATGGGATGCGCGACCGAGCGGGTTACCATCCAATCGAGGAACGCGCCGCGGATCGTGCTCCCATCGCCTTTCACCTGCACATCAATCGCGGAGACGCCGATCATCGGCAGCAGCACACTCTCGGAAGACGCCAGATCGATCCCTGACCCGAGAGGCGCTGATTGCATGACTTGCGAGCCCGATTCGTCCCAAATCGTGATTGTCGGTTGTTGATCCGGCTTATCGTCAAAAAGGAGACGCATGAGCAAGACCTGAAGCGCGAGCTGCGGCCGCGCCACCCGAATGCGGAAGATGGTCTGTGCGGGCGTTTCCCCTTTTGCGGGGATGCTCACGAGCGTGATCGATTCTACCCAATCCGGCGCGTTCTGCGGGGTGGAACTGCCGGCGGCAGCTTGGCGCAAATCCAACCACGCGCTGTGCGGCAACGGCATCTGGCTGCCATTGGCATCGCGCAATTCCGGCAAGCCATCGTGCGTCGCGTCCTGCGCGCGCAGAAAAAATGTCGTCGTCAGGAGAACGACAAAAAACGCGAAAGCCCGTTGCAACATCGAGGCCGATCTTAATCAGTGCGGATGCGCCTGTAAACTACTCGTCATCTCAAAGACGGCGGAGAGGATGCTGTAGACGACAAATCCGACCACGACCGCGATTAGGACAATGATCACGGGCGGGATCAGGGCAGAAATAATTTTCACCGTCCGATCCAATTCGCGCTCGTAGACGTCGGCAATGGTTTGCATGGTCTGCGCGAACCGGCCGGTCTGTTCGCCTACCGCCATCATGTCGGTAAAAAGCTCGGGAAATAACTCCTGCTGGCTCAGCGCGACCGAGAGGTTAGCGCCATCGATCACCGAGCGGCGCACCTCCGCTAGCTTCCGTTCCAGGAACCGGTTGCCTGCGATCTCAGTCACCAGATCAAGCGCGCGCAAAAGCGGCACACCGTTCTCCATTAACGTCCCCAACGTGCGCGAAAATTGCGCGTAATAGCGATGTTTGATGATGCGCCCGTATCCCGGCGCGGAAATGCGGAAACGATCCCACGCCGTCCGGCCTTCATCCGAGCGGACGAACGCGCGCAGCCCGACGACGCCAGCCACCACCAGCGCCACGGCCAGCCACCACCATGTCGTAAGCAAGTGATTAAAGCTGACCAGCATCCGCGTTGGCAACGGCAACGTGCCGCCGTTTTGCGACATAAAATTAGTCAACTGCGGCACCATGTAGGTGATGAAAATTGTCATCAGCGCCGCCCCTGCCAAGGCCAGGAAAGCCGGATAAATCAGCGCCTGCTGCACGCTGTCGCGCAGATTTTTCGCCTGCATCAGGTGCTCCACCAGCCGCTTCAAAATATCCGGGAGCGCGCCGCTCGCTTCGCCCGCCG
>JBDUAE010000165.1:0-5031 GCA_040004805.1 Chthoniobacterales bacterium
CCGAGGGTAACGATGTCGCGCACGAGGCGAAGCGCCTCGACGATGCCGCGAAGAAGTTTGCGGTTCTTTTCTTTTTGCAAAGTGCGGCCTTGCGGGGTGAAGAGTTCGTTCTGTTGTTGCTCGAGCTTGTTGATTTCGTCGATCGCCTGTTCGGCCGGTTTGTAGCTGGGATTCATCTCCAGAACCGAGCCATAATGCAGCCGCGCCTGCGCCAATTCTCCTCTCAGGAAACAGGCGTAGCCCGCCGCATTCCGCACCCGCCAGATCTCTGGATTGATCGGGCGGTGCGCGCGCTCGGCCCTTTCCCGCTCGATCTTCTCCACCATCTCGAGGAAGTGCACAGCTTTGCCGAGATCTGCATCCCGACGTTCGCCTTCCATCCGCAAGTGAGTGAGTAAACGCCCGGCGTGCAGATAGGCAGTGGCGCACCGAAAGTAGACTTCAGGCGGCCGTTCCTCGTCGGTTAATCCGCTTCTCTCCGCCTCGCTGATCGAAGCCTCGGAGAGCTGGCCGCCGAGTTCGTAACCGGCGATCGCGGCGTCCTTCTTCCCATGGCGTTCCAACCTCGAGGCGCGCTCAACTTCCACCACCGCCTGTTGGTAGAGCTTATTCGCGGGAGTGACCTCGGTTTGCGCGTGCAATCCAGCAGCCGCGACGAGCACCGCCGCCAGCACGCATCCGCCTCGGATTTTTCCGGTCACAAATTAGTTTCCTTCCCGAAGCAACTCGCGGAGCGCTTCCAGAAACACCTTCTCGTTTTCCGGTAACGGGGTCGATGCTTCAAAATGCCCGGCCCGCGGCAGCGGCAAGAACAATGCGCGATCACCCGCTTTTTTTGCCGCTTCCACATACGCGGCGACCGCAGCAGGCGCGACGATCGGGTCGCTCTCGCCCTGGATGAAAATCTGCGGCACTCCGAGCGGCAACCGCTCGTTAGGCGAGGTCTCCGCGTAACGCTTGGGAAATTTGTCGGGCGGCCCACCTAACAACTGATCGACCGCGCTGTGACAACTGTTCGGTGGCCCGACGCGGTATCGCGCGAGATCGGTGATCGCGGCGAGACCGAGCACACCTTTAAGCGCCAGCGGATCTTTCACGAAGAGCTCGCTCTCGGCCGCGAGCTTGCCGCGCGTCGGCAACCAGAGCGCGAGTTCTCCGCCGGCGGAATGTCCCGCCGCGTAAACGCGCGCGAGATCGAGTGGATGATTTTTTGCCAACTGCCGCACGAAATCAGTCGCGTGCGCGACATCCAGAAAAGTCCCCGGCCAACCGCCGCCATTGTCGCCAATGCGGCGGAATTCAATCGTCCAGGTGGCGACGCCGTGATCGGCCAACCACCCGGCCAGGCGAGTGATGTAGACATAATCGAAATCCGCCAGCCAACAGCCGCCGTGAATCAAGACGATGACAGGAAAAGGCCCCGTGCCCTTCGGCAACCGGAGCTCGCCAAATTGTTGCGGACCCTCGCCGTAAGCGATCCGCTCGCCCGCCGGCGGCAACGGCATTCGCGAAAGGTCCGCCCAGCTCAAAGTCTTGGATTTCTCCGGGGCAGGCGTCGCGGCCGCGCTCGCCGCGTTCGTCGCGAGGAACAACGGAAGAACCAGTCCGGCCAGCCACCGCGATTTCCGCTTCGTCATCCGGAGAGTCAAACCGATGAGCGCACAGAAACAAGCGCCGCGCTTCGCGATTTGATCGATCACCCGCAATCCGGGCGCAACTTTCCGACCGCGCCGGGATTCAATTATCGTGCTCACACCGCTGCCAGTCTCGCGCTGGGATGAAAGCGCCGCCGCGCATCTCCTGCGCCGGGCGGCGTTCGGCGGCACCCCGGAAGAAATCGCCTCCGTCCACGCCAAAGGACTGACGCGCGCGGTCAATGATTTGCTGCATCCGGCCACGCCGGCTAGCGAAACGAGCGCTCCCGCTTGGGCGCAGCCGCGCGATTTGCGCACGATTCGCCAGGAAGCGCGGATGGCGAAACGCGGCGGTGATCGCAGCAAAATAAAAGCCTTCCGGAAAATGGAAGGCGACGAGGTGTTGGATTTGCGGAGCTGGTGGTTGCGGCGGCTGGCGAGCGACCCCGCGCCGCTGCGAGAAAAGATGACGCTTTTCTGGCACGGCCATTTCGCCACCAGCATGGAGAAGGTGAAGGACGGCTATTGGATGTGGCGGCAAAACCAGACCCTCCGGGAACACGCACTCGGCAATTTTAACTCGTTAACCAAGGCGATCTCGCGTGATCCCGCGATGATGATCTATCTCGATCTCCCGCAAAGTCGGCCGGAGCATCCGAACGAAAATTGGGCGCGTGAGATGATGGAATTGTTCACGATCGGGATCGGCCACTACGGCGAACCTGACGTGAAGGAAGCGGCGCGCGCTTTTACCGGCTATCGCCTCGACCTCGCCTCGCAAACTTTTCGTTTCGCACCGCGCCAACACGACGACGGTTCGAAAACTTTTCTCGGCCGCACCGGCAATTTCGGCGGGGACGAGATCATCGATATTCTGACCGCCCAGCCCGCCTGCGCCGAGTTCATCGCAAAGAAACTGTGTCGCTTCTTTGTCGAAGACGATCCCGCACCCGCGCTGGTGGACACCGTCGCCGGGCGGCTGGGGGCGCATGGGTTGGAGCTTCTGCCAATCCTGCGTGAAATCTTTACCTCGACCGAATTTTACGCCGAGCGAGTTCAGCGCGCGCAGATCAAAAGTCCCACCCAATTCATGGTGGAAACGTGTCGGCTATTGCTGGCGGATTTGCCGTCGCCGCGCGTCGCGCAAAATGCCATGCGCCAGATGGGACAGATTCTTTTCGCGCCGCCGAACGTGAAAGGATGGGATGGCGGCAAGAGCTGGATCAGCACGTCCACTCTTCTTTTTCGCAATAACTTCGCGAACTACCTCATTAACGGGGACGCCATCGTGCATCCGGCCGAGGCCGCGGCCAAACGTGCCGGAGCTGATCTCGGCTTTCGCCGGAATGCCGCCGCGCTCGCGCAGGAGATCAAACGCGCGCCGATCGACGTAGGAAAAATCGTGCCGCCAGAATTGCGGAAAGATCCCGAGCGCTTGCTCGCCGTGCTCATTCGCCGGATTTTCCAGAGCGAACTGCCGACAAGCGAGCTTGCGGCGTTTCGGGAATTCCTGAGTCGCACGGAGGGCGAAATCGATGACGTCATGATCCGCGGATTGCTGCACCTGATGATGAGCACGCCGCTTTATCAATTAACCTGAACAAGATTATGGAACCCACCCTCCAGACTCGCCGCCATTTTCTCCGCACCGCCGCTCTCGGCGCCGCCGCGGCCTGGACGCTGCCGGTGTTTCTGGAGAAGACTTTTTTCGCGTTGGACGCCATGGCAGCGGACGCCCTCACCCAGGCCGTGACCGGCAAAGACGGCGCCATTCTCGTCGTGCTGCAACTCGCGGGAGGTAATGACGGACTAAACACGGTGATCCCGTTTTCCGACGACGCCTACCATCGGGCGCGTCCAAAAATCGGCCTGGCCGCGGAGAAAATCCTCAAGCTTAACGACCACATCGGTCTGCACGGGAAGCTCACGGGATTAAAGTCGCTCTACGATTCCGGGGAACTCGCCATCGTGCAAGGTGTCGGCTATCCGAATCCCAACCGCTCGCATTTCCGTTCGACGGAAATCTGGCAGACGGCTTCTGATGCCGATCGCAATGAAAACGACGGGTGGCTCGGCCGTTACTTCGATAATTGCTGCAGCGGCGCGGACCCGACTGTGGGAGTCGCTATCGGCGAGCAAACGCCACAGGCCTTCGCCGCGAAAATGCCCACTGGCGTGACTCTGTCGCGGCCCGAGCAATTTCGCTGGCGCGCGTCCGCGGGCGCGGATGGGAAGCCGCTCAGCGACGAAGAATCATTTTACCGACAGCTCATCGGCGCGCCCGACGAAACTCCAACTGGCTCCGGCGCTAACGAAGGAAATTCCATCGCCTCGCTCCCGGGGAAGATTCAAAGCACTGGAAGCACAGAAGATTTTCTGCGCCGAACCGCGCTCGATGCCCAACTCAGCTCGGATAAAATTCGCGCGATCGCGCGCAAATATAAATCGAACGTGCCCTACCCGAGTTCCCAACTCGGCGCCAGTCTGAACCTGATTGCTCGCATGATCGCGGGCGGATTGGCCACGCGGGTTTACTACGCCAGCCAGGGTGGGTTCGACACGCACGCCGGACAAATGAATGCGCATGACCGTTTGATGGGTACGCTGAACGACGCCCTCGCCGCTTTCGTGGCCGACTTGAAGCAACAAGGAAATTACCAGCGCGTGGTCCTGATGACCTTTAGTGAATTCGGCCGCCGCGTTTCCGAGAATGCGAATAACGGGACCGATCACGGCACGTCCGCGCCCATGTTCTTGTTAGGTGGAGGCGTCAAACCCGGACTCTTCGGCCAACAACCGAGCCTGACTGATCTCGACTCCGGCGATTTGAAATTCAACACCGACTTTCGCAACGTCTACGCCAGCGTCCTCGAACACTGGTTGCACGCGCCGAGTCAGCTCGTGCTGGGACGGAAGTTTCCCACCCTGCCGATCGTCTAACGAACTGGCAATCGCGGGTCAACGAACCGGTTCGGGGTTGCCCAGAAAGTGAGGCTTCGTTTGCAGAATGGTGATGTCGAGGATGGTCAGGACGCGGGCGAGGACTTCGCGGACGCGGGTTTTTAGCGACCACTTCAGCGGGACGGGAGCGGAGGTGAAGGCGATCGGGTCGAGACCGAAATGGCGGGCGAGGACGAGGGCGCGGGCGGCGTGGAAGTCATCGGTGATAATGGTGACTTTCCGGAGGTCGAAGACGGCGCGGGCGCGGGCCATGGAATCGAGGGTGCGAAAGCCAGCGTCATCCAGCGTCAGGACGGAATCGGGAACGCCGCGGGCGAGGAGCGCGGCGCGCATGTCCTTGGGTTCGTCGTAGGCGACGATGCGGTTATCGCCGCTGAGAATGAGGTGACGAATTTTGCCTTCCCGGTAGAGGGCGGCCGCGGCGTCCATTCTGCCT
>JBDUAE010000582.1:0-1517 GCA_040004805.1 Chthoniobacterales bacterium
GCAGATACCGCCGCCTGGCCTTTCAAGACGGCGTAGCGGACCTGATCGGGAAACTGCGTCGCCAGCTCCTTCGCAAGGGCGAGCGCTTCTGCCGGACGTTTCCCATCTATATAAGTGCAGGCGAGATTGAATTTTTGTTCGCCGCGAGCGCGATCGATGTCGCGCTGCACGTCCTCACCGGGAGCTTGCAGATACCCGAGCTCGACTAGTTGCTGCAAGGCCGCGGCAGTAGCCTCCGGGTCGTCCTCGACGCGCTCTCTCGGGGAGGCAGCTGAGTTCGGGTCCGGCACTTCTTCCCAAGAAGGGATTCGCTCCACAGCCGGCATTTCCTCGAATGCGTTCACCAGCACCTTGCCTTCCATGTCCTGCCCGACGGGCAGTCCAAACAGAGTCAGAATCGTCGGAGCGATATCGAGCAGCGTGGCGCCATGGATAATCTCATCCTTTTTCACCCCAGGGCCGGCCAGCACGAAGATGCCGAAATTCCGATGCCACTGGGCAGGGTCCACCTCGCGTGTCGGCCGGCGTTCGTTATTCAAGAAGCCGTGGTCGGAGACGATCATGACGTGAGCCTCGGGTCCGGCCAATTCCACGAGCCGCCCCAGCATCTGATCGTGAAATTCATAAATGGCGTTCATCACGCCGCTGAAAGCCTGATAAAGATCCGGCCGCACCTGCGCCATCTGTGGCGGATGAAACGGCATGAAGTCGTGCCCGAAATGGTCGATCGCTTCGTAGTAGGCGGTACAAAAATCCCAGGGCTCCTCTTCCATCAACGCGGTGGTGACGGCGTGCAGGGAAGCACACTCGGCCAGGCGCTTGGCGAACGAACTGAGCAGGCGTCGAATTTCTGGGTCATTTTGATCCAACTCGTGCGCAAGGGGGAGAAACTGTGAGAGCATCGCGCCCGTGATTTCGCCAGGATGAATACGCAATTCGGACAGAATTTCCGCCAGCTCGATCGGTTCGACGCTGTTCGGTTGCGGGGGCCAGTGGGCCGGAGTGGCCGAGGCGGGCGCGACGGGAAATTGGTGAGAAACGCAGACACCGTTGATGACTTCCGCGGGGTGACTGGCATACCAGCCGATTGCCTGGCACCGCTTTCCTGCTTGAGCCAGGATATTCCAAAGCGCCTTGCACTTTCGGGTCGTACTGGCTGTCGCACGCAGCGACATCCCGTCCGGTGTTGGTTCCACGAATCCATGCACGCCGTGGAGGTAGGCGCGCTTGCCGGTGGCGATCGACGTCCAAAGAATAGGCGACAGAATCGGTTGCAGCGTCAGGAGATTTCCCATCACGCCTCCATCCACGAGTCGCTTTAGATGCGGCATACGGCCCGCATCGAGCAGGGGATGGATGATCTCCCAATCCGCGGCATCCCAGCCCAGGAGGAGCAGCTTATGTGCGGTCGGTGCAGTCATTGCAAGAACGGTCGGTTAGGCGAGTGCAAAAACCAGTCGTCCCCTACATCCGGCGACAAAAAACCCGCGCTCGCACCAAACACGTTGGCATGAGCG
>JBDUAE010000583.1:0-1517 GCA_040004805.1 Chthoniobacterales bacterium
CGCAAAGCAGCCGCGCGCAGGGTGTTTTGGAAAGCCTGCTGCGCCTTCGCCGCTTCTCCGGTCATGAGAAAGCAGAACCGATAGAGTTGCGGGAGATTTTCGTTCGTTTCGACCACAAGAAGTTGGAATGGCCGCACGTTACGCGGAGGTCGCCTTCGGACAAGAGCAGGATCACGTTTGCCCCGCCCAAAAACTCTCCATACCCTTGGCGTGTCGGCTGTTTATGCTAAATCCGCTCCTCCATCCCATCTGCCTGGCGCAACCGGAGCGGCTCTCGCTCCACGCCGCGTGGCGCGAGCATATTCCCTTTGGCATGCTGCTCATCGATCTCCTTCGACCGCGCACCCTGGTCGAACTCGGCACTTTTCTGGGCAACTCCTACTGCGCATTTTGTCAGGCGACCCAAACACTGCAGACCGGGACGCGATGTTATGCCGTCGACAACTGGACGGGCGATGACCAGGCCGGATTCTACGGGCCGGAAGTGCTGGAGGAATTGCGCACTTATCACGACCCGCGCTACGCCGCTTTTTCCACCCTCATCCAGAGCGAGTTTGGCGAAGCCGCGCTCCGATTTTCCGATTCCAGCATCGATCTGCTCCACATCGATGGCCATCACAGCTACGAATCTGTCCGGGAGAATTTCGAGCAGTGGGGCGGGAAGGTCAGCCCGGGCGGCGTGATCCTTTTTCACGACACCCACGAGTTCCAGGAAGGATTCGGCGTCCATCGCTTTTGGGCGGAATTGAAGACGAAACACGCGGCCCATTTTGAATTTCATCACGGCCACGGTCTCGGCGTTCTGGGCGTGGGCGAAGTGGTATCGCCAGAGCTGCGCGCGCTTTTCCAGTGCTCGACGGCGGAAGCCGAAGTGGTGCGCGAATTTTTCCGACAAACCGGAGGCCGTTTCACTCGCGAAGCGCAATTGCAAATCGCCGAGCAAAAACTGCGCGAAGCGACCGGCTGATTTCTTGTTGCCTGCCGCGGCCCCATCCTCTTAGCTCCCGGTCGTGAATCAAAAACCCGTTGTCGGTCCCGCGATTTGGTTTTCGGAAATGGTCATCCGCGATGGCGGCACCGGGAAACTTTCACTCATTAATTGCTTCCAACGCTTCTTCGCCCCGAGCTTCCCCTTCGCCGCGCCCTCCTTTTTCGTCACCGTCAGTTTCAGCGGACTCAAGGGTAAAGTGGAAAAACTCAAGCTCTCCGTCGAGATGGTGAACGAAGAGGGCAAACTCGTCCTCGAGCCCGTCACCACCGAAGTCGCCACCCAAACGGAAACCGAGCCGGACGAATCCTTCGAGCTCTCATTTTTTATCGGCTCCTGCGAATTCGAGAAACCGGGATCCCATCGCGTTATCTTTAAAATAGACGACAAGATCATGGGCGAACGCGCCTTGCCCGGGGCGATCCTGCCGCAAGCGCCGGTGCCGCTGCCGACGCCCGAGACGGCGGAGGCCAAGACTCCAGCGAAAAAGAAGAAATAGCGCGCGTCTCCCGAACGCGGAGGCGAACTC
>JBDUAE010000166.1:0-5023 GCA_040004805.1 Chthoniobacterales bacterium
TCGCTCATGAAAACAGATAGACAGGATTAACAGGATTCGCAGGATTGTCGCAGACGCAGATTGAAAACTTCGCGTGCACCCGTTCCATCTCCCTCTTCATGCATCGTATAACTCTCGCTACTCGCAACGCGCACAAGACCCGAGAGTTCGCTCACATTCTTGGGTCAGAGTTTCGCATCTCCGATTTAGCCGACACTCCTGCGATCCCAGAGGTTGAAGAAACTGGGGAAACTTTAGCTGAGAACGCCATCCTGAAGGCGCTGGCTGCATCCGCGATTCTTCCAGGCACGATCTTGAGCGACGATTCCGGTCTCGAAGTTGATGCTTTGCAGGGCGCACCGGGAGTGCGATCGGCCCGGTACGCTGGCGCATCGGCTACGGACGCAGAGAATGTGGCGAAGCTCATCACCGACTTGCGCGCGGCGAACGCGAATGGACGGCCATGGACGGGCCGTTTTCACTGCGTGATCGCATTGGCGAAAAACGGCGACCTCCTCGAAACCTTTCACGGCACGGTGCATGGAATAATAATTCCCCAACCGCGCGGGGCAGGCGGCTTCGGATATGATCCGGTTTTCGTCCCAGACGGCTACCAGCAAACCTTCGCCGAGATGGACGCGAGTGTGAAAGACCTCATCAGCCACCGAGCGAACGCCATCACGCTCTTGCGTGACTACTTAGCAAAGCCCGGCGACGCCACCAAACTACCGGCAAGCTAAGGCTTCCCAGGAGGCGGCGGAGGCGCCACCGTCCCCGGCGCGCCGGACGCAGCAGCTGGCTTAATCTGGTAGCCGATCTTCGTAATTCCCGACGACCGGACGCGGTCCAAAAGGGTTATCACGTCGCCATGTAACGCTTGTTCCTCGGCGCTGATGGAAACCTTCACATCCTTGTTCGCCTGGAACATCTCGTAAAGGCGCGGCAAAATCTGATCGTCCAGTACCGGCACATTATCGAAGTAGATCTGATTCCCGACCGTCACCCGGATCGCGACGTAGTCTTTTTCCTTCGGAGTCGTCGGCGCGTTGGGCCCGGGCAGATTCACCCGAATGCCTTTCATGTGGGTCTGACTCAAACTCACCATCATGAAACTAGCGAGGAGGAAGAACATGATGTCGATCAACGGAATGATCTCAATCCGCGCGTGTTTCTTCGGGAGGGGCGAACGCATTCTCATAAGAAAAATCCCCGCAGACTAAAATTGCGCTCCCGTAAGGGTGAAAGTGATCGGAATCTTAACCGTCGGCACCGTGCCCGGTTTGAACCGTGCGCTCCGGAAAGCCGAAGTGGCGGCGTTATCCAGAATGGGGCTCCCGGTGCTCTTTCCCATTGTGGCGCCGGTCACGCTGCCGCTCGGCGATACCGAAACCACGATGACGCCGCTGCCGGTGACCCTGGAACGCTTCGCTTCATACGGATACTGAATATTCGGCTTAAAGATCATGGCCGCCTTGCCGCTAGGCGCAGGGCCAGTCGGTCCGGCAGTCGTCGGCCGCGCGATTGGCGCCACTGCCTTTGGCTTGTCCGTGCGCGGTTTCGGCGGAGGCGTGGGCTTCTCTTCCACGAATTCCGGTGGCTCTGTCGGTTCCGGCGGCGCTTCTAAAGGTTGTGGCTCTTCCTCAGGCGGTGGAGTTGGTTCCGGCGGCGCCTGCTGCTGTTCGAGCGACATTTCGACGACCGCTTCCGGAATATCCGTCAAATCCATCTCGGGCGGCGCGGGATTCAGCGCGGCAATGCCAACGGCCACGGCATGAATCGTCAGGGCTGCCCCCAAAGCAGCCAAGACCTGCCACTTCGGCGCCGGTTTATAAAGCAATGGACCTGCCATAATACGATTTATTGAGCCAACCCGGGGACCGAAGCGGCTGCTTCGCTCTTAATTTCAAAAGCCACCTTGGTGAAGCCGGTCGAGCGAATCTGATCGAGCAACCGAGTCACGTTCCCATGCAATGCTTCTCGATCGCCCCGGATAAAGATCTTCGCCTCGGGATTAGTCTGGTAGAGGGCGTTGAGTTTAGTGGGCACATCGGCGTATTCGATCCGCTCTTTGTCCCAGTAGATGTAACCGTCGCGATCGACCGAAAAACTGACGTAGTCCTTTTTCGATTGGGTTTCGCCCGAGTGGCCCGTCGGTAGCGCCACCTTCATACCCTTCATCGTGGTCTGGCTCAGGCTCACCATCATGAAACTGGCGAGGAGGAAGAACATGATGTCGATCAACGGAATGATCTCAATCCGCGCGTGCTTCTTCGGGATAGGGGAGGCGACTTCCATGGCGTCCTACTTCGTCATCGCGGTGATATCGAGGTCACCTTTTTTTTGCGCTTCCAACATGACTTCAAGATTCGTGGCGGCGGTTTGCAACTCGAACTCTAGGTTAGACACCCGTGAGGTGAAAAAGTTAAACGGAATC
This sequence comes from Chthoniobacterales bacterium, assembly GCA_040004805.1. Classification (GTDB taxonomy): domain Bacteria; phylum Verrucomicrobiota; class Verrucomicrobiia; order Chthoniobacterales; family UBA10450; genus JACCTI01. The sequence goes on from JBDUAE010000166.1 coordinate 2,414, forward strand.
AGCGCAAAGATGGCGATACCGAGACCGCACGCGGTCGCGATCAGTGCTTCTGCGATACCGCCCGTGACCGCTTGCACGGCCAGCTCTTCGTTCCCGAGGAAGCTGAACGAACGCATCAAACCGGTGATCGTACCCAAGAGACCGAGGAGCGGGGCGAGCGTGACTAGCGTATCCATCACCACGAGGAACCGTCCCGCCCGTTTGATTTCGATGCCGGCGGCCACTTGTAACGCACCCTGTAGAGATGCGTGTTGGTGATTCAAGCCGTTCCACATCATGCGGAGCACCGGATCGCGTGAGCCACGCGAGAGTCGGGAAGCTTCTGCGACATCACCATTCTCAATCGCAGTGAAAACCTTCTCGATGCGTTTCGGATCGCGCCGCATCCAGCGGAAGAGCCACCAGAAGACACGCTCTAGCACCACCGCGATAGCGGTGATGGAAACCAAGAGGATCGGCCACATGATCGGACCGCCCTTGATGAAATTATCGACCAGCGCGTTGCCGGTCTGCGGATGCTCACCAATCGCACTTTTGGCAGGTGAGGGGCTCGCACCCGGAGCTTTCGAAGCCATCGGTGCCGCCATCGGCGTAACCGACGCAACTGGCGGTATGCCGGGAGCAGCGGGCGACATTCCTGGCGCGACTGAAGCGCCCGGTGCTGCCAGCGGATTAGTCGCGGCAGGCGCGGTCGCGGGTGAGCCAGCGGTCGTAGACGGCGGCGGGATGGGTGTGGTTTGGCCGAACATAGTCAGCGCAAACGCAACGGAGCACAGGGTGGCGGTTAGCAATGTTTTCATAGTTTGGAAAGGTTTGTTTCCGGCCCGATCTTTTTTCTGAGGTGTCGAGTTCCTGCTGCTATTTATCCCCAATCTAGGAACTGCGAGTCGAGCAAAACTTTTACAATTCTCTTTTTCGCGGTTTTTTCCCGGGTCGCAGCATTCGTGAAATTATTCGCGCGGGCACCCAACGCGGGACGCATTGAGCGCAGAAAATCTTTTTTTTGTTTCATACTCCAGCTTCGCGCACGATGTTTTTCAGGCTCGGCCACTCCCCGATTTTTCCCTCGAGTCGATCGCCCTTCTTGATCGGCCCCACTCCGGAAGGAGTACCTGTAAGGATGAGATCGCCCGGCAGCAGAGTTATTCCGCGACTCGCGAAGGCCACGATCTCCGCCACCGAATAAATCATCTGGCTGGTCCGAGCTGCTTGTCGCACCTCACCATTCTGGAGCAGCGTGATCGGGAGATCGGAAACATCGACTCCGGTGTAAACAAATGGACCGACCGGCGTGTAACTGTCGAAAGATTTCGCGCGGCCGAATTGCTTCTCCGCCGTCTGCAAATCCCGATCGCTGATGTCCTCGCCAATGGTGTAGCCGAAAACATAATCCAGCGCCGTCTCCCGCGAGACATTCTTCGCGGTCCGCCCGATCACGACACCCAGTTCCAGCTCGAAATGCGTCTGGTGTTCCGGGAACGCGATCTCGATCACGCCCTCGTGTGGGAGCAATGACGTCGGCGCCTTAAACCAAATCAGCGGCGTGCCGAGCGGCGTCCGCTTCATCTCCGCGATGTGCTCCGCGTAGTTCAAACCCACCGCGATGATTTTGCTCGGCGCCAGCGGGAGGCCAATCTGCAAATCCGCCAACGCCACACTCGCGCCTTCTCTTTCCAGACCAAGCCACGGCGCACTCGTTAGGCGATGCACCTCCGCGCCCGCCACTTCTCCGTAAAATGATTCGCCCGCTCGCGTGCGGAAACCGCCAAATGTGCGCATAAAGGCGCGACCCTCGCAAAGAGACGCCGCGCGCGTCAAGCTACGGCTTCGCCACCACTGCGAGAAAATCGCGCACCGTTTTCTGCTCGCGAATCGAGAACGCGCCATCTGTGCCGGCGAACCAAAAGCCGCTGGACGAACCGCCATCGAGATTGAGCGCGCTCTGCACCTTGAGCTCGGGCGCCAGTCCCGGCGTCGCAAGCAGAGCGCCCAGTTGCGAAAGCGTCACCGATGAAGCGTAGCCGATCGCGGCCCGCCTATTATCACCCACCAAAACAAAAGTCCGGCGCGCACTTCGGTCATTGTTCAAACCCGTAATCGCCTGTCCGCGCTCGACCAGAAACGGCCCGCACTGCCGCGCCGCGCTCGGCTTCGCCTTCGGCGAAAACGCGTCCGCGCGCTGAATTTGGATCTTGCCGCTGATCACGCTCACCACGCCGCTCAAGAGCCGCGCCTTCTGTTTGCCCTGCACCACTTTTCCCTGGCTCACGAGCATGCCGACCGGCGCATAATTCGGATCGAAATAGCCGCCATTCACGCCGGCGAGGCAGCCGTCTCTTTGCATCGTAGGAGCGAGCGAGGTCCGCGGCTCTTGCGGTTGGTCCACCACGCGCAGAGTGGCGCGGGAAAAATCAAAAACTGCCAACTGCACTTCGGCGCTATCGCCATTTCCGCTTTCTTCGGCGGACACCTCGACCCGGTGAACGGCGTCACTTTTCCCGGGATGCACTTCGCTTTGCGTAATCGTCCATCCAGCCTGCGCGGCCACGACCGCAGCGAAAAATCCCGCGGTAGGAACCAGCCACCGCGCCAGAGACAGTTCAACTTTCG
>JBDUAE010000584.1:0-1513 GCA_040004805.1 Chthoniobacterales bacterium
CGGTGCTTCGCTTGGGGACAAGCGAGCATCAATGAGGTGGCTACATCTGCCAGCGAAGCGACGCCGGTTTACGGATTACGGCAGGATTTTACCACTGAGGCCGTCGACCTGCACTTTGGCAGTCGCGTTGGTCCCGGCTTTTACCACATCGAGCATCCAGACGCCATGACCGTGGCTCTGGGTGAGGACGCATTTGTTGATTTTGGCGCCGGGATATTTCTGCAGTACGAGATGCTCCGCCTGGTTCTTCGTGATCTTGCCTTCCTGGAGCCGTTTGTTCTCCCGCGCGCCCCCGGCGGCGTGAATGGAAGGAAGCGCTGCGCTGCAGCTGAGGAGAAGAGCGAGAAGGATTGGGAGTGATCGTTTCATAGGCGACCCCATCCTGCGGAATCCGGCACGTTCTGGCAAGCAGCGTGATTTAGGGCGGCGGGGTGGGTCGCGTTTAGACGGATTTATGATCTGACGAACTAGACAGGATTAACAGGATTTTCTAGGATTTTGATTTCAAACTTCGGGATGTAGCCACGGCACTCTGTTGCCGTGCCCCGGGGAAATACGCCTCGAGTGAAACACAGCGCGAGGGGTCCGTGCTGGGCAGACGGCAAAGCCGCGCAGGGTAGCGGTGCTTCGCTTGGGGACAAGCGAGCATCAATGAGGCGGCTACATGGACTGGCGCCATAGCGGCAGGCCACTTTCCCCTTAGTTCATCTCGTTCGAGGGAGAGAGATCAGCGCCCAGGATTGACGCTGAACCTCTAAATCCCCGGGCAGAATCTATTAAGCGGGAAGGTGAAGATTGAGCTTATTCCAGAGAAACAGCACCAGGATCGCTCCGAGGATGGAGAAGATGATGCCTGCTGGATGGAAGGGTGCGCCAGGCGCTGGCTTCGAAAACATGTGCACGACGAGCCCGCCCACGACTGAGCCGATAATGCCGAGCACGATCGTCAACAGCAGCGACATGGGGGTGTGCAAAACTGATTTCGCACAAAATCCCGCGATCAAACCAACAATGATGTACCAAATGATATGAAGCATAGTTTCTCCTTAAATTAGACCGAACGCCGCTAGTGATAGCACAGCGGGATTCGGCAAAGCGACATAAATCTGAGTGGAAAATTGGACTCATCGAACCCGCGAAAATCTCCTCGATTTCCTCGGAGATGTAGCCTCTTCATCCGCTCCGTCCGAAAGCAAAACACCGCCCGCCATCAAGTGATGACGAGCGGTGTCGGCTATTTGTTGCGCGAGTTTCGGCGCGCGGCGCGAAACGGTTACTTGGCGACCACCGGCGTGCCGCCGCTGGCGATGCATTGCCATTTGCCGTCGCGTTCCATCCAGGTATCGGTCCAGGCATAGGAACGGGTGAACGCTTTCCCATCCTTGTCGGTGCCGGCCTCGGTGGAGGTGCCGACGACGGTGGCGATGTTCGGGCCGTAGACGTGCACGTCCATCTTATCGTTCTTCGAGGAGGTGTAGGTGTCGGTCTCGGAGCGCATGTGCTCGAGCTGGCT
>JBDUAE010000585.1:0-1511 GCA_040004805.1 Chthoniobacterales bacterium
CCGAACAACCGCACGCTGCTTCTCACGGTCGCGCTCGGGCTCGGGACTTTTTTGTTGCTCAATCTTTATCTCTCGCGCGAAGTCCTGCTCTCGCAATTCCGCTCGATCGACGCGGGAAATCAGCCGAATATTTTCCTCTTCGATATCCAGCCGGACCAGAACGCAGCCGTAGCGGAAACGGTGCGGTCTTTCGATCTCCCGGTTATGCAGGAAGCGCCGATTGTGACGATGCGGCTGGTGGAAATAAAGGGACTCAGCACCGCGGAAATTCTGGCGGACCCGAAACGCAAGATTCCAGAGTGGCAACTGGAGCGCGAGTATCGCTCCACTTATCGAGAAACGCTCTCGGAGACGGAAAAAGTGGTCGCTGGGCAGTGGATAGGGCGAGTGGAAAACTACCGACCGGGCGACGTCGTTCCCATTTCGCTCGACCAGGAGATCGCGCGTGATTTCGACGCGAAGATTGGGGATGAGTTGCTCTTCGACGTCCAAGGTATTCCGCTGCGGACGCGGATTGCGAGCACGCGCGAGATCGATTGGAAAAGATTTCAGACGAACTTCTTTGTGGTGTTCCCGGTGGGCGTGTTGGAAGCAGCGCCGACCACGATCGTGCTCGTGAGCAGGGTGCCGGATGCGGCCGCCTCGGCACGTTTGCAGAGCGCGTTGGTGACGAAGTTTTCCAACGTTTCCGCGCTGGATCTGACGGCGGTGATCCAGACGGTGGATTCCATTCTGAGCAAGGTCGCGCTCGTGATTCGGGTGATGTCGCTTTTCACTGTGGGCGCGGGAATCGTCGTCTTGGCGAGCACGATCTGGAGCGGGCGATATCAGCGCCTGAAGGAAAGCGTGCTGCTGCGGACGTTGGGTGCATCACGCGCGCAGATCTATCAGATTTTGTGCGCGGAATATTTAATCCTCGGCGCGCTCGCGAGTGGCACCGGGATTATTCTGGCGGTGGCGTCGAGTTGGGCGCTGGCGCGGTTTGTTTTCAAGCTCGATTACGCGCCATCGCTCTGGCCGCTTTTGCTGGCGGGTGTGGCAGTCAGCGCGCTCACGGTCATGATCGGGCTCTTCACCAGCCGTGGTATTGGCACTACGCCGCCGCTCGAGATTCTACGCTCGGAAGCGGAGTGAAACGCTCGCGAGCGCTGAGCGAGGACGCACGACCGCGTGTCATCCCGAGCTGCGCAGACGGCAGAGGGATCTCACATCCGCAGTGTTGAGCACACGAACCCTGGCTAGCGTGCCGTTCGCATTTTGGTGAGATCCCTCGTGCGCGCTTCGCCGCCTCGGGATGACATGCGCGCGCGTTGAAAAGCCTAGCGGGCAGGCCTCGCGGCTCGCGGCGCGGGCGCAGGCTCGAGCGATTTCAATTCGCCGGCCGTGAGCGGGCGCCAATGGCCGTGGGGCAAGTTGGCCAGACGCAGATTGCCGATCCGGACGCGCACGAGCCGTTTCACCTCGTAACCGATCTCGTAAAACATCCGACGAATTTGTCGGTTAATTCCCTG
>JBDUAE010000167.1:0-5006 GCA_040004805.1 Chthoniobacterales bacterium
GCGAAAAATCCCGCGGTAGGAACCAGCCACCGCGCCAGAGACAGTTCAACTTTCGCAAAAAAAATAGCCGACAACATCGGGCGCATGCTCGCCGCGGAGCCGCAGCAATACAACCAACACCGCCGCCAGCCCAAGCAGTGCGCTCACGCCCGGCTTCGGCACCGGCGCAACCGAAAGCGAGACCAATTGCGGATTGCCACCGATCGCGCCCAGCGCCGTGGCGCGACCGGTCGCGAGATTGACCGTAAACAAAGTCTGCGCACCGATGTTGCTCGACATGTAAGCGACGCTGGACGCGGAAATATCGAACCCGACGTTTGTCGTCAGCGGGAACATCTGCGCCGGCCCGATCGTAAACGTCCGCCCGGAATCCGGACTGAAAGGCGAACCGTCCGGACTGCAGATGCGCAAAAGATCGTCAAAATTCCACGAGTAACCGTAGAGCGTCGTCGTCGTCGCACCGGCGAAGTTGTTACCGAAGGCCAGCGCCACATTATCCGGCACGCCACTGCCGCCGGGATCGCCCGGCGCGTAATCCAGTGTCGTGTGGGTGGCGCTAATTCCGCCGATGACAGGATTGACTTAGTATTGGAGCCGTTGTGGCTAACGACTCGAATTTGATCCGTCACGGGATTGAAATCCATCGCCACCCGGCTGCCGATGATTTTGTAGGAGTGCGGCTTGCCGAAAACAGGAATCCCGAGCACCCGCGCTTCTTTATTTGCGAAACTTTGGACCTTAACTCGTTCGCCATTTTCTGCGCCAGATCGGTCTGGATCGCAATCGTAATCCTCCGTCCAAAATGTGCCGATCGCTAGAATTGACCCTCCGAAGGGCCCGCCTGGTGTTTTTTGCTTGTTTCGTAGGGCCGTTCTCATTATACCGATCTCGTTGACGCCATGCGGTCGGGGCGCTAGCAGAGACTACCGGATATCTTGAAAACAAAGAATCAGCCCAGCGAACTTACGTCGGCCCGCCAGTCTGTCGAAAACGTCTCATCAAAATGGTGCTACGGCAGTTCGAACCAATGGGAAACGAACACACAATGAATAAACATATTTTGGTCATGACACTATTCGCTGGCGCCTCGCTCGCCGTTGCACCAGCCCAGAGTCCTACGCCGAGTCCCACCCCCAGTGCGACTCCGATGAACCGCTGCGAACAAAACAGTACGAGCGTCGAAGTGCATATTTTCTATGGCAGCAAAGAAATAGTAACCGAGAAAGTTGCCAACCTCCCGAGCGACCTTTCTGAGCGCCGAGTCTTTCTCCAAATCACTCAAAGCGGTAAAACTGACAACCCCCCGATAGAGGTTAAGCTGTTCGAACAACAAAAGGACGGCGGCTTTGCAATCACGGAATGGACTAGAGCTAGGACTCCCCGCCTGTTTGATAAGCTCGATCGCGCGATCATCCAAAACAAAGGCGAGCATTGCGTTGGCGAGGCAATGAAAAATGTGTTGAAGGAGCTTGGAAAAGGGGAACGCCTCACGCCACTGACGCCGCCGACCTCACCTAGAGATGCATTTGCGCCTTCAGTGCAGCATGCCTCCGGTGATTTCGTCAAAACTATAATTATTTTTGGTTGTTAGTGTCTGCGCTGCACGCGGCTTTCATTTAAAGACTGAACGTCCACTGTGGGTTCACTTAGTGGCCGAAGCGAGTTTTTGAAACTCGGGATCGTTTCGAATAGGATCGAACAGTGGATCAAGTCGAAGCAGGGCTGGTGTAAGGGGCACGTCTACCGGCCCAGAGTACGGGATCGAGAGTAATTTCCGCAAAGCGGTAATCGCTTGGTCCCGCTCACCAGTTTGCGCAGCCACTCGGGCCAGCACCTCTAAACCGCCGGGGCCAGAGATTGCGTCTTTTTGAATCGGATTCACCGTCATGGCACGTTTTGCCAGACTCAGTGCTTCGGTTTTGTTGCCCAAGGCCATATTGATGAGGGCCAGATTTCCGATGAGAATATCGTTTTCCGGCTGGTTTTGGAGAAGTGCCTTAAGTTCCTCCCGACCGTGACGCCAAGTCTGCTCAGCCGCTGAATCGTCGCCGGCCATTTGTTCCGCCCAGCCCAGCCAAAAATCCAGCTCTCCGTTGAGGTTAGTCCCCGCCGGGTCACGCGTCGTCAGCATTTCGCGCAACCAAGGGACCATCTTCATCGGACGCCTCTCTAGGATCGATTGGTAAGCCTTTACGAAGATGACTCCGGCATCGACAGCGCCCGGGCGCAGACGATCGAGCAACGATGACGCGGACGTTAGGTCCCCCTCCGCCTGTGCGATGGCGGCCTGTAGCGCCAGTGTGTTGAGGTCGTCTGGTGCGATCTTGAGAATCTGATCGGACTTTTGCAGTGCTTGTGGAAACTGGCGACGTGACTCGTAAAGAAAAGCATGTTCTGTCATCACCTTGAGGTTGCGCGGGTCGAGGCGTTCGGCCTCGTTAAAGTACGTCTCGCTGCGGTCCCACTGACCTCGCCTCCGCGCTACGTAGGCCAGCACTTGCGGGATCCGGCTGCTGTTCGGCAGAAGTCGACGCGCCTGTTCGAAGTAACGTACCGCGGTGTCGTAGTCCTTTAAGCAGGCGTAGTTATATTGTCCGACGGCCAATCGCGCTTCGCCGAGATCAGGCTGCAAAGTGAGCGCTGTCTCGGCTGCCTGCCGCGCCTCTTCACGAAGCGCAGCAGTGGGCTGAAGGCCAATAGTAAGATATCCGGTCGAGTCGATGTATGAGAGAAGCGCCCACGCAAGGGCGAAGTTCGGATCCAAACGAACTGCGTCCCGGAGATATTTCTGGGCGCTGATCGCATCCGCGCTGCTATTCCCAGTTTTGAATGTATAAGCGAGGCCTCGCAGGTATGCATCGTAAGCCTCGAGATTGTCTGTTGGATTGGCGGCGATGATCTGTTCTTCGTCACCGGTAACTTGAACGCGCAGCCGATCGGCAATCGCCCTAGCTACTTCGCTCTCGACCAAAAAGATATCGGTTAGTTTTCGATCAAAGGTGTCCGCCCAAGCGTGTGAGTCAGTCGCGGCTTTGATTAACTGAACGTTGATTCGCACCATCTCGCCGGACTTCTGCACACTACCTTCCAAAATATAGGCCACGCCTAGCTCCCGGCCAATCTCCGAAAGATTCCCGGGAGCAGTCTTATAATGCTGCATTGAAGTCCGAGAGATAACCTTCAAATCGGCAATCTTAGCGAGGCGTGTCAGAATCTCGTCTTGGATGCCGTCGGCAAAGTAGGAATTGGCCGGATCCTCGCTCCGGTTCTCAAATGGAAGGACCGCGATGCTTTTTTCGGGGATAAACTGCTTCGGGCCACTCGCCTTCGCGTGAAACCACATCCACAAGCCGGTGAAGAGGACCGCGACCACCACCCCCACCATTGTCGTCCAAAGCGCGACCAACCTTGACTGGTTTGACGGTCGCTTTTTGCGACCGGCCCCCGCAACGTTCGCCACGAGCTTTTCGGGCGTGGCGGGATTGCCGAGGGAGTCGGTGTAGAAATTGAAGATATTGACCCTTCGCCCGTGTTTTATCTCGCATTCGCCGAGGTCGTGAAGATGTCGGTTCCAACGCTTATATGGTGCGAGATCGTCGGCCACTCGTTTTGAAACCAGGATGTGCCCCGCGTCCCCGCAATCCATCACCCGTTGCGCCATATCGATGCCCGCCCCGGCCACGTTCGAACGGTCGTTCACGTCTCGGATTTGATTGATCGGCCCGCTGTGGATGCCCATGCGGAGTTGAATCTCCGGGTGGCTTTTCAGTTCCGCGCTGATCTGCATGGAGCATTCCATGGGCGCCTCCGAATCGGTAAAGAAAACCAACGCCATGCCGTCTCCAGTGGGCAGCCTTGTGAGCTTGCCGTCAGTTTCCGCGCGGCGGAAGCAGGGCGTGTTGCGCACGACCCGGTTCAATTCGGTCATGACACGGCTTTGCTCGTGAATTAGGAGCGTCGAATACGCCACCACATCGATCGTTAGAACATGAGCAATCTCGAGCTTGAGTTCTGGTTCCGATTCCGCGGCCATGGCTTTCAGCACACTCCTCGCGCAGTTGGCCTGCACAGCGTCTGCTGAAGACAATTTGCGCCAGTTATCGAGCCAAACTCAAGGCTCATCTGATATCCCCGCCAGAGCTACTTCACCCCGGTCGCGAACACCGTCTGGAAATGCGGGCTCTCTTTTTCCCGTGAAACCACCGTGACCTCGATCTTCTTGAAGCCCGCTTCCTCGAGCCATTGATGCAATTGCACCTCGCTGAAGCCTAACCAGTGGTCGGCATACAGTTCCCGCGCGCGTTCGAAGCGGTGGCTGAGGAGATCGAGAATCACCAGACGCCCGCCCCGGCGCAGAATGCGGTGCGCCCCGGAGACGGCGCGCTCGGGATGGAGCGCGTGGTGCAAAGCCTGGCTCAGAATTGCGAGATCAATCGAACCCTTCGCGATCGGCGGATCTTCAATGTCGCCCAGGCGATATTCCAGATTACCGAAGCCGTGCTGTTGCGCGAGAGCGGAACCGAATTCCACCATTTTCGGCGAATTATCGACCGCGATCACCTTCGTCGCCGTCTTGGCCAGGAGCTGCGATAGCGTCCCCTCGCCCGCGCCCAAATCGGCCACAGTTTGCGCGGGCAGCAACGTAATCAGCGTGTGCGCGAGCGCCTGCCAGGAACGCCCGGGCACATAGCTGCGCCCGAACTTCCCCGCCAGCTCGTCAAAATACGAGCGCGCCTTATCCTGCCGCTTCCGCAACGCCACCTTCAGCGCGGTGCGGTCGTGCGCGGTTTCCGGCATTTCCTGCGCCAGCGTTCTCGTGAGCTCGCTCACCTTCTTCCGGGTCGCGCTCTCTCCTTCGCTCGGTGCGAGCGCATAATAGACATTTTTCCCGGCGCGCCGATCAAGGACGACACCCGCCCGTTTCAGCTGCGCGAGGTGACTCGAAATGCGCGATTGCCCCATCCCCATGATGTCCTGCAATTCCGCGACCGAGAGCTCCTCCTGCT
>JBDUAE010000168.1:0-4980 GCA_040004805.1 Chthoniobacterales bacterium
AAGGTGGCGCGGCTCATAAACGATATTTCACTCCACGCGCGCGTCCCGTCATCCCGAGCCGCGAAGACGGAGAGGGATCTCGCTGCGCCAGGGTAGCGGCGTCGCCGACGTCCTCGATATCGAACCTTGGTTTCTCTTCGCGAAGGTGCCGAACGCACCCGGGAGATCCTTCGGCGCGCTCCGCCAGCCTCAGGATGACACAGGCTCTCTCGCTCATTTCATCTCCTCGATCACGGCCTTGAGGGGCTCCGGCATTTCTGGCAGCGGATCGAGCCGGATCTGCATGGAACCGTCGGAGGCTTGCGCCACAATCGTGTTCACCTTGGCAAACGCGTCGGATTTTTCTGGGTAATCCTCGCGAAAATGCGCCCCCCGGCTTTCCTTTCGTTCGATGCCGGCGCGGGCGACCGCTTCGGAAACCGTCAGCAGATTCTTGAGATCGAGCGCGGTGTGCCAGCCGGGATTGAACTCGCGATTCCCCATCACGGCCACGCGAGCTGCGCGGGTTTTGAGTTTTTCGATTCCGTCGAGCGCGCGGACCATTTCCTCCTCTTGCCGGACGATTCCGACCAAGTCCTGCATCATATCCTGTAGATCATGCTGCACTTGATAGGCGCCTTCGCCTTCCGCATTCGCAGCGCGATCGAAAGGCTCGAGCGCTTCGCGTGACGCCATCTCGGTTTGTCGGCTATCGACTGCTCCGAGATGATTTTCCTGCGCGAATTTCGCCGCAAATTCTCCTGCGCGTTTCCCGAAAACCAGGAGATCCGAGAGCGAATTTCCGCCCAGCCGATTGGCTCCGTTAATCCCGGCCGCGCATTCGCCCGCGGCGAATAATCCGGGGATGCGCGACATTTGCGTATCCGAATCGACCCGGATTCCACCCATGACGTAATGCGTCGTTGGCCCCACCTCCATCGGCTCTTTTGTGATGTCGATGTCGGCCAACTGTTTAAACTGGTGATACATGCTCGGCAGTTTGCGCTTGATGTAATCTTCGCCATTCGCGATCCGCGCCTTAATCCAGGCGATATCGAGAAACACGCCGCCGTGCGGGCTGCCGCGTCCCGCCTTAATCTCGCGCACAATGCAGCGCGCCACGTGATCGCGCGTGAGCAATTCCGGCGGCCGGCGGGCATTCTTATCGCCTTGGCAATAGCGCCAGCCTTCCTCTTCGTTGTCGGCTGTTTGCTCTTTGTAGTTGGCCGGAATGTCGTCAAACATGAAGCGGCGGCCCTCTTTGTTCGTTAGAATTCCGCCTTCGCCGCGGACGCCTTCGGTCACGAGAATCCCGCGCACGCTCGGCGGCCAGACCATTCCAGTGGGATGGAATTGCACGAACTCCATGTCGATTAATTCCGCGCCCGCGTGATAGGCGAGCGAGTGGCCGTCGCCGGTGTATTCCCAACTGTTACTGGTGATCTTGAAAGCGCGGCCGATTCCTCCCGTAGCCAACACGACGGCTTTGGCCCGGAAGATTTTGAAACGCCCGCGCTCGCGATCATAGCCAAACGCACCCACCACGCGTTCGCCGTCTTTCAGCAGTGTGAGCACCGTTTGTTCCATGTGCACGTCGATGCCCTGATGGATTCCGTGATCCTGGAGCGTGCGAATCATTTCCAATCCCGTGCGATCGCCGACGTGCGCGAGACGGGGATATTTGTGGCCGCCAAAGTTGCGCTGCAGGATGCGCCCGTCCGGAGTGCGATCGAAAACCGCGCCCCAGGCTTCGAGTTCGCGCACGCGATCCGGGGCTTCTTTCGCGTGCAGCTCCGCCATCCGCCAATTGTTCACGTATTGGCCGCCGCGCATGGTGTCGGCAAAGTGCACTTTCCAATTATCGCGATCGTCCACGTTCGCGAGCGCGGCGGCAATTCCGCCTTCGGCCATGACGGTGTGCGCCTTCCCGAGGAGCGATTTGCAAACCATCCCGACGGAGACGCCGGCGGCGGACGCTTCAATCGCGGCGCGCAATCCGGCGCCGCCTGCGCCGATCACAAGGACGTCGTGCTGCACTGTTTCGTAGTCGGGCATCGGCGCAGGCTAGAGTAGTCGGAAGTCGTGCCAGATTCCCATCGCGCAGAGTCGGACGTAAAGGTCGGAGAAGCCGACCCAGAAAAGACTGAACCACGCCCAGCGCATGTGGCGCTGATTCAGACAGGTCACGCAGCGATAAAGCGGATAAGTGGGCGAGCTCGAAAGTTGATCGCGGAAGCCGCCGATGAGATGCCGGAGGGCGTGGCAACCGAAGGTAAATGCCGCGAGCAGACTTACGTTTATCGCGAGGACGATGGTCCCGACGCCAATACCAAAACCATCCGTGAACCACATCGCCTTCCAGACGTCGATGGAAAGAAACACGATAAAACCAAGCGCCAGGTAGAGGAAATAGCGGTGCACGTTCTGCATGATCAGCGGGAAGGATTTCTCTCCGCGATACGTCTTCCTCGGCTCGCCCACGGCGCATGCTGGCGGATCGGCCCACATCGCCTTGTAATACGCGCCTCGGTAATAATAGCAGGTCAACCGCAAGCCACCCGGCGCCCAGAGGATGAGCAGGGCGGGGGAAAATAGCAGCCACGCCGGCCACCAGCCCGGCTTCGGGCCGAACCAACTATGCGGAGAATCACCAAAAAGCTCCGGGGAATAGAAGGGCGAAAGGTAAGGACCGAAGTGATAGTTCACTCCCTGAAAGGCGGCCCAAGTCGAATAGATGATGAAAGCGGCGAAGCCGAGGGCGATGAGCAACGGCTGCTGCCACCATGCATCGCGCCGCATCGTTTGTCCGAACGATCGTCGCGGCAAAGTAGCTTCAGCGGAAGACATTGGGATGAGCAGGTCGCTCGCATTCAATAACGAGCTTCGATTCGCTTATCAATAAAATCCCCGCCGAGATTTCCTCGCCAGTGTGCCCAAAGGCAGGCGCCGTAAAGAAGCAGGGTCTCGAGAGTGATGACGCCCCACCATTTGGCCGCGTCGTAAATGTGGGCGCCGACGAGATCTTTGTTCGCCACCAGTCCGGCGACGACCACGCCAATCATGATGATCCAGAGCGATCGGCTACGATTATAAACCGCGCTGCGCGCCAGAGCCCACGCCGGCAACAGCAACGTGCAGAAATGCGGTTTACTCGACGCGGGCGAAAGCAAAAGCATCAGGCAAAGAACCATCCCGAGTTCAAATCGCTCGACGGCCGGGGCGATGATATTTTCTTTTCTTCGCGCTCTAAGAATGGAGAGGAACGTCACCAATAAAAGCGCTGCGCATCCGAGCAGCCAAACCGGCTGGACGATCGCTGCCGGAGCCAGCCGGTGGAGCAAACCGGCGAGCGAGTGGTTGAATTCCGGGGCCGTGTACCACGTTCCTGTCTGATATTTTTGGCCCAGGAGTGCCGCTAAATAATTTCGGTTCCACGTCATCAACCGCAGCTCTCCCCCAGGTGCCGGAAAGAACAGGTCCGGCAGGAGATTTACCGTCAGTGCGGCAAGTAAAACCGTCCCGGCTGCCAGCCACCGCTTCCGCAAAACCAGCCACGGCACGAAAAGCAGCGGAGTGCACTTCGCCCCGGCCGCGATTCCGATTGATACCGCTCCCGCGGCGGGCCAGCGCCGCGCTAGCAAATAACCGCCGGTGATGAGCGCGGCTAACAACAGGTCCGTCTGGCCATTACTAACGGCGTCGAAGAGAAACCCAATTGCGGCCGCAAACCCCAGCGCAAAAATCAGGGCTTCCCGCGGAAGTCGCTTGGAATCTTGTGTGAAAATTCGGCCACCGGAAAGCCGCCAGGCGCTCATCAGGAAAACCCCGGCGGCGACTACATTCAGCGCCGCCCAAGCCCAGCGCGCGCTCGCCGGATTGGCCCATGAAAACGGCGCGGCCAAAAGCGCTTGGAACGGCGGATAAACGTAACCGTCACGAAAAATATCGAGCCCGCTGCGCAAACGCAGACCGGATGGGATAAAGACTTTTACCCAATCTCCGCGATGCGCCGCGCGCAGGGAAACGGTGCCAATTCCGATGAGTAGAGCAACGAAGAGTGACGCCTGTAACCAAAGGCGGCCGCGCGACAGGGGAACGTTAGCTGGAGAAGCGACCATGATTCAAGAGTCGCGAGGCGTGAGAAGCGATTGGATCCACTCAGCCACCGTCAGCTTTGTCGGCTATTTTTGTCGGGGCGAGAATGGCGTCCCGCATTCCATGAAGCAGCTTTTTGTCGGCGGGGACGATCGTGGCCAGCGCTCCGCGCAACTGCACCCGATCTTTTTCCACAAAATAATACGGACAGAGTCGGACGCGTCCGCGCATGGTCGCCAAAGCCGATGTCGCGGTTTCCCAGAAAGGTTGATCGACCAGCCGCGCTTTATGGAAGCGTTGCATAATTTTGGGGCCGGTCTCGAAACTCGACAGCGCCTCTTCGATCAGGCGTTGCCATTCCGCCGCCGGCAAATCCTGGCCCACCGAGACGCCGCGACTACCCCAGCCGAGCGGCGAGAATCCGCTGACCTTCAGGACGAGTTCGCGCTCCTTTTGGCTCAACTTTCCGGCCTCGCGCCAATCGTTAATCTCGAGCCGGGGAATGACGGCATGTTGCGGGAGCGGCGTCGGATCAAGGATCCAGCTGTAAGGAATCACTTCCTGTAATTGGGTGAAATATTTGTCGCCTAATTCACGCCGCCAAAAGTCTCGGAGCGGCTGCATCCAGAAAAGTGCGAACCACATTTTCTCCTCGAGATATGGTTTCAGCGGAGGCGTCACCCGCACGATTCCATCCCCGGCCGCGCGCAAGAGTTCCGAGATGCCGGGGAGGTTCGGCAAATCGAAAAGTTCGAAGAAGCGGTAGACATCGCGCCCGCTCTTCGGCTGATAATTTTCCGCGGCGTGCACTTCCAGCCCGGTGATCTTTCCAGCCAGCCACTGCATCTCCGGGCGATAGGTTTCAGATTCGTCGGAAACGACAATGTCGCCTCCGTCCGGCAGGAT
>JBDUAE010000169.1:0-4953 GCA_040004805.1 Chthoniobacterales bacterium
TGGCGCATGTCGCACGCGATCACGAGCACCTTGTAGGCTTGGAATTCCATGAAAGCGGCGGGCGGGATGAAACCATCCACGGCGACCGCGCCCCAGCCGATCCGGCCAAGGATGTCGTTCATCTCATCGATGCGCGGAATGCGTTCGAAAGAAATTCCGGTCTCGAGCAAGCCTTGGAAATAGACTTTGTGAGCGTATTCCTTCAGGAAAAACGCGTTCTGTCGCATGATAAAACGCCAGACCGCGTGATCGACGGGAGTGTAATCGTCGAAACGCTGATCGACGGCGAATTGGAGCAAATGTTTCGGGAGCGCAGCCACGGCCGCGTTGTCGAGAGAAATGCCGTTCGAGTTCATAGAGAAGAGAGAAGCGCGATCCGAGTTTAACCTAAAACCGCGCGCGGAACGAGCAAGAGGTTTGCTGGCGTGGGGTGACCGGCGGCGGGGAGCGGGCTCTGAGTTGGACGCGTTAGATTTAGATTGTCGACTGACGGATTCTTTTGATCATCGGCAATCCGGCGACTGCTGATCAAATGATGTCTCAACTCTCGGAAATCGTCTGCTTTTTGGATGACGAACTTCGCGTCGCGACTTGCGGTGATTGGTCGCAGGCGCTGAATGGTTTGCAGGTGGAGAACTCCGGGCCAGTGCGAAAGATCGGCGCGGCGGTGGACGCTTCCACCCGAACCTTCCAGCTCGCGGCCGACGCGGGAGTGGATCTGCTGATCGTACACCATGGGCTTTTTTGGCCGGGCTGGCAGCGGATTACGGGGCCGTTTCGACGCCAGATCGTTTTCTTGCTGGAGCGCGGGATTTCGCTCTACAGCGCGCACCTGCCGCTCGATGTGCATCCGACGCTGGGAAATAACGCGCAACTGGCAGCCGCGCTGGGATTGGAGGGAGCGGAGTCGTTCTTGGAAACGAAAGGGCAACTGGCCGGGTTGAAGGTGGCGGCAAAAATGGAACTCACGGAACTGCGGCGACGATTTGAGCACTCGTTAGGCTCGCCGGTGCAGGCGTTCGCGCATGGGCCCGCGACGACGGCGCAGATCGGAATCGTAACGGGCGGAGCCGGCGCGGAAATTTACGCGGTGGCAGAGGCAGGCGTGGACACTTTTCTCACTGGGGAAGCGCCGCACTGGGCGGCGGTGGCGGCGGAGGAACTGGGGATCAATCTGCTGCTGGGCGGACATTATGCGACGGAGACTTTTGGCGTAAAAGCGATGGCGGCGCACGCCGCGGAGCGGTTTGGTTTACCCTGGGAGTTTCTCGCTGCTCCGACCGGTTTATGAGCGTTGAGATTTAGCCGACATGGAGCAACTCCTTTCCTGCGGTTTCATCGGCTTGACCGCGCTGGTCTTGTTGGCGCTAGCCCTCACGCTCAGGCAACGCGGGCGGCTGAGCACGCTGGAGGCGATGGTGAAAACGCTGACCCAACGTTTGCACAAATTGGAGGCGTCCGAAATGAAGGCGGCTCCAATCCCAGCGACATCCGCGCAGCTGCCAGCGGCAGTTCCTTCGGCGAGCGCGGGCCAGACACCGCCGCCGCTCCCGATCGCCGCCAGCGTGGCGAAGCCGATTCCTCCGCCGGTCGCAAAAGCCCCCGCGAAGCCGCTGGTGCCGGCGATCGACTGGGAGGCCTTCATGGGGGTGAAACTTTTTGCCTGGTTAGGCGGCTTCGTCTTGTTCCTAGGGGTGGTGTTTTTGGTGAAGTATTCTTTCGAGAACAATCTCATCACGCCAGTGATGCGGGTCGTTCTCGGTGGGCTCGTCGGATTGGGATTGATCGCGGGAGGGTGGTTTACGGCGGTCCGGAATTATCGGGTGCCGGGACAGAGTCTGGCCGCGACGGGCGTGCTCGTGCTCTACGCGGACATTTTTTCCGCGCATGCGTTCTACGGCTTAGTCGGGTTGCCGTTGGCCTTCCTGATGATGTCGGGAGTTACGCTGGCGGCTTTCCTGTTGGCGATGATTCTCGATGCCCAAACTGTGGTGGTGCTGGGGTTGTTAGGCGGATTTCTGACTCCGCCGTTACTCGACACGGGCGCAGATCAGCCCGCTCTGCTTTTCGGATATGTCGCGCTCTTGAACTTCGGAGTGGCGGCGGTGGCGTTACGAAAGAAGTGGGATTACCTGCTGCTGCTGGCCGCGATCGGGACGGTGGTGATGGAAGTGGCCTGGCTGCCGTGGGGAGGCGGGAACGGAGCCAGGGTCGCCGCGGGGTTCTTCATTTTCCTCGGTCTTCAGGCGCAGTTCGTAGCGTTTGCGTATCTGCGGCAACGGCAAGAGCCGGCGGAAAAGTGGTCCACTCCGGCGGCGCTCATGCTTGGTTTGGCGTCGCTCGCGTTTGGCTTCTTTCTGTTGGGTTATCGATCGCTCGCTCTCCGACCCGGGTTTTTCTTCGGCTTCAATTTTCTGGCGGATATCGGACTGCTGACGCTCGCGTTCCGACGACCGAATCCGTCGCGGATAGCAGCCGCGACCGGCGCAATCGTTTTCGTGACTTTGAGCACATGGACGGGCTGGTATCTAAAGGAAGAGCTTCTCTGGTGGGCGCTAGGTGCGTATGTGATCTTCGCGGTAATTCACGCGGGGTTTTCGGTCTGGCCGCCGCGGGCGTCGACATCGGCGATGGACCGTGGCTGGCGGGTTTGCGTGCCGTTGCTGGCGCTCGGCTTGCTGTTCACCTGTGTGCTCGGGGGGCAGACGTCGTTCGCGGTCTGGGTTTGTGTGTTGTTGATCGATCTGATCGCGCTCGGGCTGGCGCTCACTTCACGTTCGGTGGCGGCGCTGCTAGTCGCCTTGTTGGCTACGCTGGCGACCGCGGGTTTGTGGATCGCGACCGCGCCGCCGCTGCCGGCGAGCATCGGCGGGATGTTGAGCGTGGTGGGCGGCTTCGGTGTTTTCTTTTCCGTGGCCGCGAGTTTTCTGACGCGGCGGTTAGCCGTCGGCAGCGAGGATAAGCGGCGGCACGTGCCCGCGTTGGCCGCGGCGATGCCGTTTGTTTTGCTGATCATGTTGATCGGAAAACTGCCAGTGGGCGATCCGATGGCGGTCTTCGCCGTGGCGATGGTGTTGGGAATTGTTTTGCTGGGCTTGGGTATTCTCGCGCGCACGAGCTGGATCGCGTTGGTCGCGCTCGGTTGCACTTTTGCGGTGGAATCGGAATGGCACGCGCTCCATTTTACCAACACGCACGCCGCTCTCGCTTTGGGATGGTATGGGGCGTTTCTGCTGCTCTTTGCGGCTTATCCTTATTTTTCCGCGGAGGAGCGCTCGCCGCTGCCGTGGGCGATCGGCGCGCTCTCGGGATTCTTTCACTTCTGGTTGGTGATCGATCTGGTGACGTCGGCCTATCCTCGCTTTCGCAACGGATTGTTGCCGGCAGTTTTCATCCTGCCGTATGCCTTCGGCGTCTACCACTTGATCCGAAAACGCGGGATCGCGCCGGCGTCGGGCGATGCGCGATTGGCGTGGCAGGGTGGGGCGGCGTTGTTTTTTCTGAGCCTGATTTTCCCGATTCAATTTCATCAGGAATGGATCACGCTCGGCTGGGCCGTGGAGGGCCTGGCGTTGCTGCTTCTTTTTCGCGTGGTGCCGAACAATGGTCTCCGCTGGGTGGGCGCGGCGCTGCTCGCGTTGGCCTTCGTTAGGCTCGCGCTCAATCCCGCGGTGCTAAATTATCATCCGCGCTCGCAGTGGCCGATTTGGAATTGGTATCTCTATTCCTACGGAGTCGTCTGTGTCTGCATTTTTGCCGGCGCGCGGGCGCTCCGGTCTGCGCCCGATACTCTCGCGGGGCATTATATCCCACGGGTGCTTTATCTGCTGGGGGCAGTCCTCACGTTTCTGCTGATGAACGTGGAAATCGCCGACTATTTTTCCGTCGGCCCAACGCTGACTTTCTCGTTTGAGGGAAATTTTGCCCGCGACATGAGTTACTCAATCGCATGGGCGCTCTTCGCCTTCGTCTTGTTACTGATCGGCATGAGGCAAAAAACGAAATGGGTGCGCTACGCGGGCCTCGCGCTGCTCTTGGTCACGCTCGCGAAACTATTCCTGCACGATTTCGCCAGCCTCGGCCAGCTCTATCGCATCGGCGCGTTCATTGGCGTGGCGCTGATCCTGATAGTGGCGTCGTTCGTCTATCAGCGTTTCCTCGCGCCAACGGTAACGGCGGAGGAGTAGCGCGAATCTGTCCTCACTATTCGCTCTCGCCTTAGGGCCGAACGGTCATCGAACCGCGAAAAGAAATCATGAAGCTAGTTCCCCAAAATCCCAACGGCGTCTCCGGCGCGCGTGTCGTGTTGGCTCTTTTGTTTTGCGGTTTTGGAATTGCGCTGGCCGGAATGAGCCTGGTTCCGCGCCAACCACCGCGGCTGCCCGCGCGCGCGACGTCGGAAAATGAGGGCCGGCTCTCTACGGTCAAGACGCATTTCTTTCGACAGTCGACGCTGGCGGATCGGGTGCCGCCGCAGGCAATCCATGGCGTGATCACACCGCCGCCTTCGATCAGTTTCGGTCATCCCACCATCAGCGGGATTCAAGGGACGGGGTTCGAACAGGATTTGCGTCTCGATCCATCCGATGCGCAACGCGTTTACACCAGCGTTCCGGCTTCGGCGTCGGCTGATACGAGCTGGATTTGGCGTTCGTTAGACGGTGGACGGACTTTCAAGTGGATTCCGAACGCAGCGGCACTCGTCGGCAAAGTCACCACCTGCCATGGCGGCGGGGACACGGAGCTGGCTGTCGATGGTGCGGGCCGGCTTTATTTCAATGATCTGACGCTGGCAAATTTCAGCGTCGCACGGTCCGATGATGGTGGCTCTACTTTCACGTGCAGTAACACCGGCGTGCCGGATACG
This sequence comes from Chthoniobacterales bacterium, assembly GCA_040004805.1. Lineage (GTDB taxonomy): Bacteria > Verrucomicrobiota > Verrucomicrobiia > Chthoniobacterales > UBA10450 > JACCTI01. Next base: position 4,868 of record JBDUAE010000169.1, read on the forward strand.
GCGGTGGATCGCCAGTGGTACGCGCTCGACGGCGACCCGCTCAACGGCGGCAGCTTGTATCTGACAAACGACGAGATCGGGCCGGG
>JBDUAE010000170.1:0-4953 GCA_040004805.1 Chthoniobacterales bacterium
CCGTCGTGAAACTAGACGGCTGCACCGCGCTCATCACCGGCGCCTCCGCCGGACTGGGACGCGAATTCGCTCGGCAACTGGCGCCGCGTGCGCGCGCGCTCATTCTCATCGCGCGTCGACTCGAGCGTCTGGAAGAATTGCGCTCCGAGCTAACGACTAATTATCCGACACTCGCAGTCCACGTCAGCGCGGTCGATCTCGCGAAACACAAATCGGTCACGCAGCTTTGCGAACGGCTCGTGGCCGAGGCCATCGTTCCGGATGTCTTAATCAACAACGCGGGCCTCGGTGATCGCGGTTCCTTCGACGCCGCGGATTTTAGGCGCGTCAACGATATGATGCAGGTCAACGTGGTTTCGCTTACTCTGCTTACGCACAAACTTCTGCCCGCCATGATAAGAGCGAAACGCGGCGCGATTCTCAACGTCAGCTCGTCCGCTTCCTTTCTTCCATTTCCTGGCATGGGCGTTTACGCGGCGACGAAAGCTTACGTGACCAGTTTTTCCGAGGCCTTGCTGAGCGAAGTGCGTGGCTATGGGGTAACAGTCAGCGCGCTCTGCCCAGGCCCCGTGCACACGGAGTTCGACCAGGTGACATCGCGGCCGGGGCCACCGCGCCAAGCCGCGCCGGAGTTCACCTATGTGCCGACCGAACAAGTGGTGCGCGACGCGCTCGAAGGGATCGAGCGCGCACGCGCCATCGTCATCCCGGGCTTGGCGATGAAGGTCGCCATGTCCATCGCGCGCATAACGCCGCTAGCCGTCTTGCGACTGGCGGCGCGCTTCAGGCCGTAGGGAAGTGTTTCACCCGTAAACCGGAGACCTACGGCGGCAACGAGGTACCGACCTTAGATTTTACCTGTCCGACATCGGAGCCGTTGATCGAGCCGCTGGCGTTCACATCAGCGCGGAAATTATTCGCGGCGGCAGCCTGACCAGAAAAGGATTTTGTAAGGCTAACATCGGATGCGTTCACCGTTCCATTGCCGGTCGTGTCACCTAGGAGCACGGCCAAAGGCACGCCTAGGTCGGCCGTGCTCGCACCATCGCTTACACCAGCGAGGGTGACGGCGATCCTTTGCGCATTGGTGACGCCAGTGAGATCAACGATTATGCTATTCGTGCCGCTGCCGGTGGCGGCGGAAACACTTCCGGTTCCGGAGGTGAGGGAGGCATTGCTGAAGGTGACGGCGCCGCCGAAGGTAAAAACGACCCGGAAATCATTGGTCGCGCCACCAGCGCGGCATTCGACGCCGGAACTGCCGGTTAAGGGCAGGGGAATGTCGAACGTGGTTGCGCCGCCGTGGACTTTTCGGGAAACAGCAGCGTAGTTAAGAATTGAATCCGTTAGCCGCGCGAGGCAAACGCGCGTGGTGCCGTTGTAAAGGTTGAAGGTTCCTCCGATGACGAGTTTGCCGTCGGGTCCCACCGCCATTGCGGTAACCCTGTTGGCATTAACCGCAAATGCGTTTGGCGGTGAGGTATCTACACCTGTGCCCGGGTTAAAGGTTGCATCGGTAGCTCCGCTGCTAAGGAAGCGCGCGACTCGATTTGTCGGAGAAGAAAACGCTCCGCCAGCGAATATCTTCCCATTCTGCTGTGCCAGAGAAAGCACGGCACCATTTACTGTCGGAGTGAAGCTTGGATCAAGAGTGCCGTCGCCGTTCAAACGCAGAAGCCGCGGACGGCTGGTGCCGTTGAAGCTGCTGAAATTACCACCTGCCAAATACTGGCCGCTCGGTGTTAGGCCAAGCGCGCGAACACTGCCGTTGAAACCTGTGCCATTATTCGCAGTGAAAGCCGTGTCGCCTGCTGCGGTCGTGGCATCCACCCGCACAATGCGGTTAACGGTCGCCCCGTTGTAAGTAGTAAAAAATCCGGCGATGACTGGACCCGCGCTGCCGTTGGGCGCCGCGATCGCCCGCGCGCTACCATTGAAGCCCGTCCCAGGATTAAACGTAGTATCGAGCGAGCCACTGGTTGTCAGCTTGGCCAGCCCCGCTCGTGGCGTTCCGTTTACATTAAGGAAATCGCCCACGATATAAGTGTTACCGGCGCTGTCCTGCGCCATCGCCCGGACGAAACTATCCGGGCCGTTCCCGGGATTGAACGTCGGATCGATCGTGCCATCCGGATTTAGGCGTGCCACACGGCTCATCGGCGTGCTATCGATGGCGCGGAACTGCCCCCCAATCATGATTTTCCCATCTGGCTGGATTAGTATTGCGCTCAGGGAGCCGTAGGTGCCGAGTGTCACGCCGAAGGTGTGATCGATCGAGCCATCTGAGTTAAAACGCACAAGGCTGTCACGCGGTTCTCCGCTGATCGAAGTGAAAAATCCACCGGCCAAAACCTTGCCATCGCTCTGAACTGCGACCGTCCGTATTTCCGGAAAATTATCCGCCACGCCGGAAGGAGCAAAAACGGTATCCAGGCTGCCGTCCGGATTGACAAGGGTAATGTTGTTGCGATTGACCCCATTGTAGGTCGAAAAATTTCCGCCAACAAAAATCTTGTTGTCCGCTGAGCGAATCGCAAAACATTCTGGAAAACCGATTCCCGCAGCGACACTGGTGTCGAACGTGCCATCGCGCGTTCCGTTCGTGTTAAGACGCACGACTCCCTGCGTTGTGTCAGCGCCAAGGGAATGAAAGAACCCGCCAAGAAGAAGCTTACCATCTGCCTGTTGTGCGACCCCGGCGATAGAACCTGGATCCGCAAAGAGCTTGAATGCGGCGGTACTGAAACCGGCATCAACCGCGCCGTTCGCAGCGCCTAAGCGCACAATGCAGTTTCGCGCAAACCCGCTAAAGCTGGTGAAGTCACCGAAGACAATGATATCATCACCGGCTTGCACGAACAGGCCGCGGACGTGGTCAGGCGTAGTCGCCGTTCCGGGGTTAAACGTGTTGTCATAAGTCCCGTCCGTATTCAGTCGCACCAGACCGGGAACAGCGTTCCCGTTAAACTGGTCGAACACACCTGCGAGGATGACCTTGCCGTTGAATTGTCTGACCGCGTAGTTGCCGGTAGTTAGCGTGGGATCGGCCATGTTGTTAAGGCCCGTGCCAGGATTGTAGCTAGCGTCGAAAGTCCCATCGCTGTTGAAGCGGGCTACACCGGAGCGCGCGGCGTTAGTCGCAACACCAGTGATAATGAAGAAAAACTGACCAGTGACAACAATTTTACCATCCGCCTGAAGCACCACCGAATTGACAAAGCCGGGGTTAAGCGTACCGCCCATGCCGTCAAAGGAGCCATCAAACGAAATCGCTCGGCTTGGATTGAACGCCGCGTCGAGCGAACCATCGCCATTCAACCGCGCGATCGCGGCATCGCGCGCGACACCATTGACTGTCGAAAATCCGCCGAAAATAAGCAACTTGCCGTCGGGTTGCAGAACCATTCCGGAAATCCCGAAATCCGGTCCGGCTCCCGGGTCGAACGTGGTATCGAGTGTGCCATCCGGATTGAGCCGCGCCACGCTTTGGCGAGTCACGCCATTCGCTTTGGTAAACGCACCACCTATGAGCAGCTTCCCATCCGGCTGCAGGATCGCGGCGTAGACATCGCCGTTGGTGATGGATCCAGGATTAAACAACGGATCAAGTCCTCCATTTGTTTCGATCGCATTGGGCTGCAAGGTTTGAATCGTGAGTCGGTCGTCCGCTCCGTAGCCAGCCAGCCCTGTCACTCCCGGCACTGAGGTCGTATCAACGCTGGTTGGATTGGCGAAGATCAGTTTAAAGCTAATCATCTGACCTGGCGGCAGCGAATTTGCCGGAAGCGTATAGGAGGTCGCAGTGGCGGCCAACTGCTGTGTCGGCAATCCATTGATGTCCACATTAATAAAAGCACCCGGCAGCGCGCCGGTGAAGGAATTCCAAGTGAAGTTGAAACTTAGTGTGGAATTAATCATCAGGTTGCCACCACTCCATGAAGTATTTGTCAGGCTGGGAGTGTTGGGATAGGCATCGCCCGTCAGCCCCAAAGTTGCGTTGAACGTCGTGGCCGGCGCGGTCACCGTCGGCATGGTAAAGGTATAGCTCCCATTCGAAAACGCGGCATCGAGCGCCGGCTTGTTCGCGAAATCCTGTTTGAGGCTCCAGCCGATGTTACTCGTGTCATAGGGAAACGGAGTGATCGTCGCGGCCGGCAGGGTCAGCGTTGGATTCTGCACGGAAGAAGTGCCTGCGGTCGTCCCCGAAGTTGCTTGGATCTCGGCATTAAATCGCCAGGGAGTCGCAGGATCTTCCACGGAAGGAGCGGCACTTGTTTGAATAAAGCGATGTTCTTTATCCGTCTGGTAGCGTTGGATATCGCCCGAGTTGGCCTGCACGTTTGCAGCGAGGGTCAGCGCCAAAGCCAACCCGGCGCAATTTATCGCGGCGGCACTCTTCTGCGCCGTCCAAAGTTGTCGTCCGATTTTCATAATCGATACCCCGCGTTAGGCGACGGATCCCTTTCGTTCGCGATTTCCCGGCGGAAAGAGGGTCAGGCTGGCGGAGCCCGCCTAACGAACTTGACGCTCCCGGAGGGTCTTACGAACCGCATTCCCGCGTCAAGACTATTCCCGCGAAATGCATGGGCGCGGTGATGGCCGCCTGCGCCTGGGAGAGGCCGCGCGGTTCCGACACTAGAAGCTGTTTCAAAAACCCTGTAGCGGCGGGCAAGCACGGCGGTCATAGACCGCCGCTACAGCGGCCGATCGACTTTTGAAACCACTTCTAGTACGTGAGCCTTTTCACGCGCAGCGCTTTGGAGTGCGGCGCGTCCCCGCGGCGCTATTCAGACGCGATCGAGGGCTGAGACATGCGCCGACACGAGGAAAGCGCTGCGGGGACGCACCGCACTCCAAAGCAGGCTATGCCGACGAAACTTCCGACGGCCAGTCGTTAGTATTTAACCGAACAGCCGTAGGGCCTCGTGCTCGCGTTGCTCACGGGCTTTCCCG
>JBDUAE010000171.1:0-4931 GCA_040004805.1 Chthoniobacterales bacterium
TCCGAAGGTGGCGGTTTCGCACGATCAAGGCGCCACCTGGGTGAATGACCAGGAAGTCGGCCAGGCCTTCGGGATTCAGAACGCGACTTTTCCGGAAATGGTTGCGGGGGATGACAACCGCGCTGCCTATGCTTTCTTCGGCACGACGGTGGCGGGGAATTACACCAGCCAGGCGAGCTTTCCTCCGAGCGCGCCATGGCATCTTTACATCGCCACTACTTTTGATGGCGGTGTCACTTGGACAACAGTCGACGCCACGCCAACCGACCCGGTGCAGCGCGGCTCGATCTGCAATCTCGGCACCACCTCCTGCATGAACACGCCGAACGATCGCAACCTGCTCGACTTCATGGACGCGACGGTGGACGCGCAAGGCCGGGCGCTGGTCGGTTATCCGGACGGGTGCGTGGGAGCTTGCGTGAATGGAACGGCGAACTCCTTCACCGCGCTGGCTTCGATCGCGCGGCAATCGGGCGGGAAGCGCCTCTTCGCCGCCAACGATCCGAACCCGGCCGAGCCGCTGGCGCCTGCTCCCCCGCGGGTGGATAGCGTGGTCAGGGACGGAACAGGTCTGGTCACGGTGACATGGTCGGCGCCCGATAATGGCGGCTCGCCTATCCTCAGTTACAACGTCTTCCGCCGGCCGAGCACCGGGACTTATGGCGCTCCGCTGGCAAACGTGCCGGCAGGGACGAACACCTATGTCGACAGCACGGCTGACCCGGCGACGGCTTATTTCTACAAGGTGACGGCGATCAATGCCATCGGCCAAGGCATGAACTGCAGTGAGTTCCCGATCACCGCGCCGCCTCCGACCAATCCATGCGTCGGGACCGGGTTCTTGGTTGATTCCGATCCGACCGGCGATCAGGTGGGCGCGCCCATGAACGCCGATCTCGACATCCAGTCGGTGCTGATTGCCGAGCCTTTCCAGACCGATGGCATTAATCGGCTCGTCTTCACCATGAAAGTGGCGGATCTGAGCGTGCTGCAGCCGAACCGGCAATACCGGATCGTCTGGACGCCGCCGGTCCCGCCAGCAATGGCGGGCACGGATCGCTATTACGTGGGCATGAACACCAACGCCGGGGGAGCGGGCGCCGCGACCTTCGATTACGGCGTCGTTACCTCCAGTGGCAACGTGCCGATTTCACAAGGCACGCCGGACGCGGGAACGGTGGACGCTTCGGGCGTGATCCAGATAGCGATCGCGAACAACAAGGTCGGCAATCCCGGGGCGGGCGCGGTGCTGAACGCTCTGAGCGGACGAAACTTTGCCGGCAACGGCAACGCGACCATCACCAAGACCGCTGCAATCGATTCGACCGCGGATGGTTCATACACTCTGATCGGCAACAACGCCTGCGCGACCGCGCCGGTGCCAGTGGCCGCCGTCTCCGCCAAGACGCACGGAGCCGTAGGTGTTTTCAACGTCCCGCTCCCGCTCACTGGCAATCCCGGAATCGAATGCCGCTCCGGCGGAGCGAATGGCGATCACCGCATTAGCATCACCTTCCCTGCACCCGTCACGCTTGCCTCCGCCACGGTTGCCTCCGGCACGGGCACTGTCTCTAGCAGTAGCGTGAACGGAAACACCGTCTTCGTGAACCTGACCGGTGTGACCAACGCGCAAACCATCGGCGTAAAGCTGGTCGGCGTGCGAATGGGATCGAACTTCGGAGACGTGTCCATCCCGATGGCACTTCTCTTGGGCGACGTGACCGCGAGCGGCAACGTCAATTCCTCGGACGTCGGACAGGCGAAGGCCAATTCCGGACTGACGACCGACGAAACGAACTTCCGCACGGACGTAACGGTCAACGGCGTGATCAACAGCTCCGATGTCGGTGTGATCAAATCGCAGTCCGGTACGATGCTGCCACCCAGCTCGCCGTAGAAAACGCAGGCAAGTGAAAGGTGGCGTTGGCAAAAGTCTCTCGTTAGGCCAAGCCGCTGGCTCTAAATGCTGAGTGGGGCCGCGGCCTTTGCCGGGTCTTTTCGAGTTACGAGAAAGGCCTTCATGAGCGCGACATAGTTAACCATCCCGGACAAGCCATCGCGCGAATCACCCACCACTTCGTAACCCACTCCGAGGTTCAGCAGCCAGGCGAAGCGGGATTTTGCTCCCACAATTTTTTCTGCATCGCTTTCTCAGCGGCCGCGGTTTCCGCCTGTTTCTTGCTGCGCCCTTCACCTTCGCCCAGCGCCATTCCTTCCCACAGCACCCGCACCTGGAAGGTCTTCTCGTGCTCGCGCCCGCTCTCGGAGAGAAGCTCGTAAATCGGACTTCGGGGCGAAATGGATTGGAGCAATTCCTGAAGGTGGCCTTTTGGGTTAATATCGACCGGCTCGATTTCGATCTGCGCGAAATCCTCCTCGCCCAGGGTCAAAAGAAAACGGCGCGCCGTCGCGAGATCGGTATCGAGGTAGATCGCACCGAGTAACGCTTCGAAGGCGTCGGCTAAAGTCGACACGCGCTGCCGCCCGCCGCACGATTCCTCGCCCCGCCCCATCATCAGGAATTGTCCGAGATCCAGCCGAAGAGCGTGGCCGCACAGCGCTTCTCGCGAAACCAGACGCGACCGCAATTTCGTGAGTCGCCCTTCGGCTTCACGCGGAAAGAGCGCGTAAAGATGCTCTGTGACAATGAGCTGCAAGACGGCGTCGCCCAGATATTCCAGGCGCTGATTATCGAAATGATGGCGCTTGGTCTCGTGGCCGAGGCTGGGGTGCGTCAACGCCTCCGCGAGCAAAAGCGAATTTCGAAACTTATGGCCTATTCGTTCCTCGAGCGGATTCAAACGGCCCCATTTTAGCCGAAGGACGCCTTAACTGTCTCGGGAAATATTTTTTTCCGCGTTGGCGTTGTCTTGTCGCAAGGCTTGGATGACAAAACCGGTGACCGCCAGGCAGATGCAAGAGTCCGCGACGTTAAAGGCGGGGAACGGATGGGCGAAGGGCACGTGCAGATCAAAGAGCAGAAAATCGATCACGTGACCGTGCCAGAAGCGGTCCGTCAGATTACCCATCACGCCCGCCAGCAGCAGGGAAAGGGAAACGTCGCGCCAAGTATCGCGAGCATGTGGACGCAGCAAAAGGCCGAGCACAAAGATGAGCGCCGCACAGGAGAGAAGGATGAAGAACCAATTGTTGTTTCGGAAGGAGCCGAACGCTGCGCCGGTATTGGTGACGAAGACGAGCGCAAAAAATTCCGGGATAATGATCCGCGGTTCGTCCATGGCAATAAGGTGAAGTGCCAGCCACTTTGTCGCCTGGTCGAGCAGGTAAAGCGGCAGCGAAAGGAGGAGCGCGAATCTCATGCGAGGGAAGGCAAAACGTTCAACGCTCTACGTCCGACTTCAGATTCACCGCGCTCACCACCGCTTCGCAGCGATCGCATAATTCCGGATGCGCCACGCTCGCGCCGACACTGGGGCGATGGCGCCAGCAGCGGCTGCATTTCGCATGCGGGGTGCGCGTGATCTCCGCCACCGGCTGCGCGGCCTGCTTGAGGGACAAGTCACTTAGGATGAAAAATTCTTCGAGCTCGCCTTTGACTGCTTCCGTAATCCTACTGCCGTCGCAGCCTAGAACGACCGTGGCTTCGAGGGCGTTGCCAATCAATTTCTCCTGACGGGCTTGTTCGACCGCCTGGCCAATCACACCGCGCAGCTTCAGCCATTCGTCGACTGTGCGTTCGACCTCATCGTCGTGCCAATGCGCATCCACTTCCGGGAACGTTTGCAGATGCACCGAGGCGGAATTTCCAAGATAACCCCACGCTTCTTCTGCCGTGAAAGCGAGGATAGGCGCGAGCAATTTAGTCAGCGCTGCGAAGATCGCGCGCATCGCCGCCTGTGTCGCACGGCGTCGCGGTGAATCCACTGCATCGCAATACATTCGGTCTTTCGTGATATCGACGTAGAGGCTGCTCAAATCGACCGCACAAAATTGATTCAGGGTGTGATAAACCTTGTGAAATTCGTAAGCAGCGTAAGCAGCACGACATTCCGAAATCACCTGCTGCAGGCGATGCATAATCCAGCGATCGACCGTCGTGAAATCTTCCTTCCTTGGTGTCTCATTCCCAGCCGCAGCACTCCCCAGATTTCCCAGTAAAATGCGGAGCGTATTTCGAATCCGCCGATACGTATCCCCGAGGCGTGTAAACATTTCTTCCGAAAACGGCACGTCGTCGGTGTAGTTCACGCTACTCACCCAAAGTCGGACGATGTCGGCTCCATGTTTGCCGACAAAATGGCCGGCGTCCATCGGCTTGCTGTAGCTGCTCGACTTCGAAATTTTCTTTCCATCCACGTCGACCACAAATCCGTGCGTGACGCACGTTTTGTAAGGAGCGCGATCATTCAAAGCGACGCTGGTCATGAGAGAGGATTGAAACCAGCCGCGGTGCTGATCCGTCGCTTCGAGATACATGTCGGCTGGCTCACGTAGGGCCGGATGCCGGGCCAACACTGCTTGATGGCTCACGCCGGAATCGATCCACACGTCAATCGTATCACCGCGGTGCCGCGTCCCCTCCGGCAAACTGAGCTCGCGGGCGAGCGCGGCATCGTCGAGTTCGAACCAGACATTTGAACCGCGGACCTCGACCAAATCCGCCAGCTTGCGAATCCAATTTGGCTCGAGAATGGCCACGCCCTCCGCCGAGTAGAAAGCAGGGAGCGGTACGCCCCAGCTGCGTTGCCGGGAAATCACCCAATCGGGCCGCGATTCGACCGTGCCGGTGATACGAGCCTCGCCCCAGGGTGGTAGCCAAGTCACCCGCTTGATCGCCTCCAGCGCCATTCCGCGCAGATCGTCGATACGAATGAAAAATTGCTCGACCGCGCGAAAGATGATGGGCGTCTTCGAGCGCCAGCAATACGGGTAGGAGTGCGAATATTTCTCCTCCGCGACCAGCATCCCGC
>JBDUAE010000172.1:0-4930 GCA_040004805.1 Chthoniobacterales bacterium
TGTTGATATCGAGGACGATGACTTCGAGCTCTTGGCCGACTTTGAGCAGTTCGCTCGGGTGGCCGAGACGACCCCATGTCATGTCGGTGATGTGGAGCAAGCCATCCATACCATCGAGGTCGATGAAGGCGCCGAAGTCGGTGAGATTCTTCACCGCACCCTTTACCATGTCGCCGATCTTGACCCCTTCGAGGAACTTCTGGCGCTTCTCGCTCCGCTCCTGCTCGATCAGCTCACGGCGGCTGAGAACGACGTTTTTGCGGTCGTCGTTAATTTTGACGATCTTGAAATCGTAGGTATTGCCGACGAATTGCTGTAGATCTTTCGGCGGGATGATGTCGATCTGCGATGCCGGTAAAAATGCTTCAACGCCGATGTTGACCATTAATCCGCCCTTCACGACGGATTTGACCTTGCCCTTGATCAGCCCATCGCCAGCGAAGACTGCCGCGATTTTATTCCAGTTCTGACGATAAGCGGCCTTCTCCTTGGAGAGAATGACCATGCCTTCGTCGTTTTCGAGGCGCTCGAGGAGGACTTCGACTTCGTCGCCGACTTCCATCGACTCAATGTCGTCAAATTCATGCGAGGGGATGATGCCTTCGGATTTATAGCCGATATCGACCATGACTTCGCGAGGGCGAATTTCGAGGATGCGTCCTTTGACGATGCTTCCTTCTTTGAACTCGCGGAATGACTTCGCGAGCAGTTCTTGCATTTGTGGCATAACGGTTAATTCCCCTGCGTGACCGGCGGGTGCCGCGGGCCGCGTTCCCGGGAAGAGCAATTGGTTCCTTAGGCCGTGCTTCTCCGTGGAAAAAGGGGAGGCAAAGTAGGCATGTTCCGCGGGGCGGTCAACTGGGGCGCCCGGCTTTTGGAAACGGCGTCCAAGACGGAGAGAAGGCCGACGAAGAAGGCCGATTTTGATCGGCCATCTGGCTGGCGCGCAGTTGACGGTCCGGCGGGCATCATGTCGCTTGTGTGAATCCCGATGAAAAATCCTATCTTCGCCGGTTTCGTCCTCCTGGTTGCGCTTACTTCCACCTGTTCTGCCGGACCTTCACCGGCCGAACAGCAAGTCGCGGAAGCAATCAAAGCGCCCGGGTTGAGCGTCGTCCATCTCTGGGCTTCCTGGTGTTCGAATTGCCAGTCGGAAATGAAAAGCGGCGGGTGGGCGAAGATGGTGCAGGATAATCCTCAGACGCACTTCATTTTTGTGGCGGTTTGGGATGGCGGTAACGATGGCCGCGCCCTGCTGGAAAAGAATGGGATCGCGGGCTACCCGAATGTCACCATTCTCGCTGATCCCGGCCCGCGCCGGGGTGACGACAAACTAAAGCGCTTTCTCGATTTGCCGGTGAGCTGGATTCCCACCACTTGGGTCTATAAGGGCGGTTCTCTGAGGTACGCGCTCAATTATGGCGAGGTCCGTTTCCCGGTCTTGCAGCAATTCCTGGAAGACAGCAATTCCGAGTGGTCGCATTAGCCGTCGCTTCCGCCAGCCGCTAAAATTGCACGCGGGGCGCGACTTTTCCTCGGGTTTGGGCTAAGCTGAGGCTGCCACGCGGCTGAATTGTCGGCTAATTTTCTCGGAGACTTAGCGTCGTAAATCGTTTATCCGCAGTGGCGCAAAAAGCTGCCATGACTACCGAGACCCTCGATCCAACCGACATCATCGCCGCGGAAGCAGCCCGCGGGAAACCTCCGGCCATTCTCTCGCTCATTGGCGACACCCCGCTCGTGCAGGTCACGCGCATGGACACGGGCCCGTGTGAGCTTTTCCTCAAGCTGGAAAATCAGAACCCGACTGGCTCGATTAAGGATCGCGTCGCCCTAGCCATGATTGAGACTGCGGAACGCGATGGGAAATTGCAGCCCGGCGGCACAATTATCGAAGCCACGGCAGGGAATACCGGGCTTGGTTTAGCCCTGATCGCGGCCGCCAAGGGCTACCGCCTCATCCTGATTATTCCCGACAAAATGTCGCAGGAAAAAATCTCGCACGTCCGCGCTCTTGGCGCCGAGGTCCGGATGGCGCGCTCGGATGTGACGCGTGGCCACCCCGAATATTATCAAGACGTCGCGGCGCGCCTAGAGGGCGAGATTCCCGGCTCGTTTTACGTCAATCAATTTGCCAATCCCGCCAATCCCCTCGCGCACGAGCGCACGACCGGTCCGGAAATCTGGGAGCAGATGCGGCATCAGGTGGACGCGTGCGTGGTCGGTGTCGGCTCCGGTGGAACGCTTACAGGTCTGAGCCGATTCTTTAATCGCGTTCGTCCGCGCCGCGGCGTCGAGATGATCCTGGCGGATCCCGAAGGCTCGATCCTCTACGAATTCATCAAGACCAAGAGGATGACCGAAGCCGGCAGTTGGGCGGTCGAAGGCATTGGCGAAGACTTCATTCCAGATATCGCGGACATGTCCTACGTCACCGACGCGTTCGCAATTCCCGACGCCGAAAGCTTCAGCGTCGCGCGCGAACTCCTGCGCAAGGAAGGCATTCTCGGCGGTTCCTCTACCGGCACTCTCTTGGCCGCGGCTCTCCGTTATTGCCGACAGCAGAAGGAAAAGAAGCGCGTCGTCACCTTCGTTTGCGACACCGGGAACAAGTATCTCTCGAAGATGTATAACGACTTCTGGATGGCCGAGCAGGGCTTCGTTAAACGCGCGCCACAAGGCGGCCTGAGCGATCTAATCAGCCGGCGCGCCGAAGCGGGCGAAGTCATTTCCGTTGGGCCTAGCGACACTTTGCTGACCGCGTTCAAGCGCATGCGTGCAGCCGATGTTTCACAAGTGCCGGTGATGGACGCAAACGGTCGCGCCGTGGGAATTCTCGACGAATCCGACCTCCTTGTGAAGGTCTACGGGGATTCGGCGCAGTTCAATAGCCAAGTCGAGAGCGCCATGACGGATAAATTGGAAACGCTCGCTCCGGACGCCAAGATCGCCGACCTGCTCGCCGTCTTCGATCGCGGCCGCGTCGTAATCGTGATGGAGGGAGAGAAATTTCTCGGTCTGATCACGCGGAGCGATCTCCTAGCCTATCTCCGCCTCAACATGCCGAAGTGATATCGGTCGATTTCTACTCGGGATCGCACGTCCGGTGACGGCCATTTCCGATTTCTTCCCGGGAAATCGCCCGATGCCAAAACCATGAAATCCCTTAAATCTGCGGTAAAGGTAGGCCTCGCATGAAGAAAAAACACGACTTCGCCACCCGCGCCATCCACGCCGGTCAATCCCCCGATCCGTCCACGGGCGCGATCATGACGCCGATTTACCAGACCTCGACCTATGTCCAGGAAAGCCCGGGCCGGCATAAAGGCTACGACTACGCGCGCTCGATTAACCCAACGCGTCTGGCCTACGAGAAGTGCGTGGCCGATCTTGAGAGCGGCACCCGCGGCTGGGCCTTTGCCTCCGGGCTCGCGGCGATGTCGACTACCCTCGATGTGCTCGACAGCGGCGCGCATGTGCTCGTGAGTGACGATCTTTATGGCGGCACGTTTCGGCTTTTCGAAAAGGTGCGCCGCCGTTCCGCGGGTCTCGATTTTACTTTCATCGACATGAGCGATGCGAGCGCGATCAAAAAGTCCTTCAAGCCGAACACGCGCATGGTCTGGGTGGAAACACCGAGCAATCCGCTCCTGAAATTGATCGACCTCGAGGCGGTCGCCAAGATCGCGCGCCAGCACAACGCGATCAGCGTGTCCGACAACACTTTCGCCAGCCCATGGGCGCAGCGACCGATCGAGCTCGGCTTCGATATGGTCATTCATTCGGCCACGAAATATCTCAACGGCCACAGCGACATGGTCGGCGGCATCGCGGTGGTCGGTGAGAACAAGGAGTTGGCCGATCAGATGCAATTCCTACAGAACGCAGTCGGCGCCATCGCCGGCCCGTTCGACAGCTTCCTCGCGATGCGCGGATTGAAGACACTCGCCCTCCGGATGGAGCGCCATAGCGAGAACGCGCTCGAGATCGCGCGCTGGCTAACGAGCGAAAAGAAAATCAAGACGCTGCACTATCCCGGCCTCGAGAGACATCCGCAGCACGAGTTGGCGAAACGCCAGATGCGCGGCTTCGGCGGCATGGTCACGATGGTGCTCGACACCGATCTCGCCGGCACCCGCCGGTTCCTCGAGAACACGCACCTCTTCTCGCTCGCCGAGAGTCTCGGCGGCGTCGAGAGCCTCGTGAACCACCCCGCGATCATGACTCACGGCTCCATTCCGAAGGAAACGCGTGAAGCGTTAGGCATCACTGATTCGCTGGTGCGGTTGTCGGTTGGGGTGGAAGATCTGGAAGATTTAAAGGACGACCTGCGCACCGCCTTGGCGGCGATTTAGTATTCCGCTTTCGCGCGCACGTCATCCCGAGCCTGCGCAGACAGCGAGGGATCTCCGCGAACGTACTACACCTGCCGCCAGTTGGCGCGTAACCGAACCCTTCGGCGAGATTCCTCGGCGCGCTCCGCCAGCCTCGGGATGACGGGTGCCGCCGCACTCCTTCGTGACGCGTTGTGATTTTGCGGTGTGCCCGCTAAGCTCCGCGAAATGGGCAGCAGCTTCGGCCAACTTTTCCGGATCACGACGTGGGGTGAGTCTCACGGCGGCGGTGTGGGCGTCGTGATCGATGGCTGCCCGCCGCGGGTCTCGTTAGGCGAGGAAGATATTCAATGCGAGCTCGATCGGCGCCGTCCTGGCCAGAGCGCGATCGTTACGCAACGCACTGAAACCGATCGCTGCGAAATTCTCTCCGGCGTTTTCGAGGGGCGAACGCTCGGCACGCCTATTTCCATTCTAGTGCGAAACGAGGACGCGCGTCCGGAAGCCTACGCCGAGATGGCGCAAACGTTCCGCCCATCCCACGCCGACTTCACCTACGAAGCCAAGTACGGCATCCGCAATTGGCAGGGTGGCGG
>JBDUAE010000173.1:0-4922 GCA_040004805.1 Chthoniobacterales bacterium
AAGATGCAGCCGCCGTCCGGGGTCGGCGTCAACGTCCCCGCGGTGCTGGAATTATGAATCTGCGTCTGCCAGACAGGCGAGAGACTGGCGTTTAGTTTGTGCACCTGCGAACCGTCTCCGTTACCCGAAATGAGCGCCGAGAGGAAAAGAAACCCGCCATCGCTGCTGGCAGTGATGAACTGCGGAGTGCCGCCATAGCCGTCGCTAAAGAAGGTGCGCTGGCCGACCGGAGTTCCCGTCGCGTCCGTGAGGACGACAGTTACGGCCGCGCCGTTATTGGCGGGGTTGTAAGGATTTGGCTGAAGCAGGAGCGCGTATCCGAGCCCGCCCGGTCGTGTGCAGAGCGAGATGACACCCGAGTATTGAATCGGATTCTCATACTCGCGATGGAATCCGAGCGTGCCGTCCGCATTAAACTTCACCAGGAACGGGGTGGTGTGAGCGTTTGGGTTGTTCACAGCGAGCGCGACGAAAACCGCACCCCCTACGACCACGCCGCCGTCTGCCGTCAGATCCATACTGGAAAATGGATACGCACTATCAGTCACGATATCAGTGCCCCCGTCTGACCGCGGAAATGCAAAGCGCAACGTGTCCACCCCGTTTTGCCAGACGAGCGCACCGTCCGCGCTAAACTTGGCGACAAAGGGCGTCTCCTTGTTCGGACCCGGACTGGTGAGACCACCGCAGACGAAGATATTACCCGCCGCATCGGTCCGCATCCGCGCGATGTGACTGTCCGCGACAATGCCGTTCGGGCCCGGGACGTCGCTATTCAGCCGCAAAAGCTGCTGCCAGACAATCTGGCCGGTGGCATTGTACCGGACGATCGCCGAGCCCTGATAGGCGTCGTCGTAGCCGTATAACAAGAGGCCCAGTTGACCGGCCACCACCACGCCGCCATCCGGCATCGGCGCAATTGCCCGTGGCAGATCCGCGCCAGTCATCCCGCTATCGCCGGAATCATCCATGACCGGATTGCCACTTCGATCATACGCGCCGACGCCGTAGCTCTGTGCCCAAGTGGGGACAGGCGGAGGGGTCTGGCCGCGCGCTCCCACGGGCAGGCAGGCCGCGAGCGCGAAAATGAGGAATGCGAGAAGCCCTGGTAGTTTTTTCATAGCGATGGAATTATGCTTTCACTAGGTAATGCCGAAAGCGTGGGAAAAACGGCTCACGAACAGCGAAAAAAGTTTAGCCGACACGAATCCGGCGGTCTTCTGGGCCGCGGAGAGCGTGCCGGTGACCCAGCCGTTTTATATCCCTCGCTTAAACTGCTGAGTTATTCCAATGATGCTGGAAGAGCGGAATTAATCGCGATTACGAATACGATGTCGGCTAAATCGAATACTCTGCCCGAGGCGGAAATCACCGCGCTCCTGCGCGATCTGCTCCCGCCCGGGAACGGGCCGAGCACGGCCGGATTGCCGCATTCGCTCGAGGGAATGTTGCCGCAGCTCTACGATGAATTGCGGAATTTAGCCGCCAATTATCTCCGCCGGGAACGGCCGAACCACACCCTCCAGCCGACGGCGCTCGTGCACGAAGTGTATTTACAACTCCTGGGTGATCGGCCGGTGGATTGGAAGGATCGCGCGCATTTCCTCGGTATCTCTGCGCGGATCATGCGGCGTATTTTAGCCGACTCGGCGGTGGCGCGCGGGGCGCAGAAACGGGGCGGCGGCGCGGTGCAGGTGGCGCTGGATGAGGCGCTCCATTTTTCGCAGGAATGCACGGTGTCCCTCGCGGGCGTGGATGAGGCGCTGCGCTCGCTCGAGGCGATGGATTCCCGGCAGGGGAAGATCGTGGAACTGCGTTTCTTCGGCGGGCTCACGATCGAGGAAGTGGCGGAGGTCTTACAGATCTCGCCCGCGACGGTGAAGCGCGAATGGGCCACGGCCAAGCTCTGGCTGCAACGGGAGCTGGCGGACGCAGCCTAAGCCTCTCCTTTCGCAATGACTCCGGCGCGGTGGCAGCAGATCAAGGACATCCTCGCGGATGCGCTCGGTTACGAAAATGCGGCTGAACGCGCGGCGTTTGTGGAGCGAAGTTGCACGGGGGACGCGGAGCTACGAGCCGAAGTGGAATCGTTCCTCGCGAAGGAATCTGATCATCTGGAGCGTTACGCGAGCAGCGTGGACGGGGCCGGTGAGCGATCGAGTGGACTCGAAAACGTCGGCCGGAGAATTGGCGCCTACGAGCTAGTGCGCGAGCTGGGCCGCGGCGGGATGGGCGCAGTCTGGCTGGCGCGCCGCGTGGATGGGCGTTTCGAACAGGAGGTGGCGATCAAACTCCTGAAGCGCGGCACCGATACCGAGGAAGTGCTGCGGCGTTTTCGCGCGGAGCGGCAAATCCTCGCGCGCCTGGTGCATCCCGGGATCGCGCGGTTACTCGATGGTGGCGAGACCGACGATGGGCTGCCCTACTTCGTGATGGAATACGTCCAGGGCCTGCCGATTACGCAATTCGCCCGCGAGCATCAGCTCTCGGTCGCGGAGCGGCTCCGGCTCTTCCGGCTGGCCTGTGCCGCGGTCACCTACGCGCACCGGAATCTGGTCGTGCATCGCGATCTCAAGCCGGCCAACGTCCTCGTGACCGCCGAGGGCGAGATGAAGCTGCTGGATTTCGGCATTGCCAGGCTAGTGCAGGAGGTGGGCGAAGACGAGAGCAGCCCGACCCTTACAATCAATCGCAGGCTGACGCCGGAGTACGCCAGCCCGGAACAGATCACGGGCGACGCGATCACGACCGTGAGTGATGTCTATTCGTTAGGCATTATCCTTTACGAATTACTTACGGGAAGCCGGCCGAGCAAAGAGCAGCCGGAACGGCCAAGCACCACGGTCATCCAAACAGCGGCGACGCCGCCAAGGACGGCGACGGACCGCAAGTATCTTCGTGGCGATTTGGATAACGTCGTCCTGAAGGCACTGCGGAAGGACCCGCTGCGGCGCTACGGTTCCGCGGAAGAGCTCTCGGAGGATATCGGGCGTCACCTCGCCGGGTTGCCGGTGCGCGCGCGGCGGGACACGGCGAGCTACCGGCTCTCGAAATTTGTCCAGCGGCATAAGGTCGGAGTCATCGGGGCCGTGATCCTGGCGCTGGCGTTAATCGGCGGAACGATCGCGACCGCGTGGCAGGCGCATCAGGCTGCAATCGAACGCAGGCTGGCCGAGCGGCGCTTCAACGACGTGCGTCGGCTGGCCCATTCCGTTCTCTTTGATTATCACGATCAGATCGCGGCCTTGCCCGGCTCGACCAAGGTGCGCGAGCGTTTAGTGAAGGATGCGCTCGAGTATCTCGGGAACCTTTCGCGGGAAGCCGCGGACGACACCTCGCTGCTGCGAGAGTTAGGCACCGCCTACGAGAAGATTGGTGAGATCCAAGGCAACTCTTATTACGACAATCTCGGCGACACCGATGGGGCGATGGCGAGCTACCGCAAGTCCCTCAGCATCCGCGAGAGACTGCTCACCGCCAATCCAGAAAATGCGGAAGCGCAGCACGAACTAGCCAACAGCCACGAAGGCCTCGGCGATATCTATTATACCAACGGCGACTTGCGCGCCGGCCTAACGAGTTACGAAGTCGCCGTCCGTCTCCGGGAACGGCTCCTGTCCCTGCATCCCGAGGAACAAAAGTATCGTCTCGCCCTCGCGGAGCTCTACGGAAAGGTCGGCGACATCAAGGGCTTGGAAGGCTACTCGAATCTCGGCGATACCGCCGGAGCGTTGGCTAGTTACCAGAAGGATGACGATTTGCTCGAGGCCACGCTCGCGGCCGATCCCGCGAATCTCGCTCTCAAATCGCAACTGGCGACCGCGTTAAGTCACATGGCTTTGCTGGCGGATTCGGCTGGCGATATGGCAGCGGCTTTGCAAAGTGGCCGACGTGCCGTAGCTGCATTCACAGAGCTATGCGCGAGCGACGCTAACAACCACCGGTATCAAATCAGTCTTCTTGCGGCCAAGGCGTGTCTGCGCTTCGCGCTCGTGGACGATAACCGGCTGGAGGAAGCGATCGCTCAATCACGGCAGGTGATCACGGATTTAGGAAAGATGATCCAGGCTGATCCCCAGAACATGCACCTTCGGCGAAATCTGTCCGTGGCCGAAAACGCGCTCGGACAGGACCTTCTCCGGACCGGCAATCCGGCCGGAGCATTGCCTCATCATCAACGTGCACTGGCGCTTGCTCATACTGCCCTGGCGGCGGCTCCCAATGACGAGGATGCCAAACGCGACATTGGCTTTACCTTGCACCGCCTCGGCGAGACCGAAGCCAGGCTGAACAATGATCCGTCGGCCCTCAGTTACTTTCGAGAAGCTCTGGCCTTGAGAGAAACAACCGTGGCGGCTGAGCCCTCCAATGCGCGGGCGCGCCAGGATGTGGCCAGCCTGCACGCCGACATTGGCAAAGCGCTGGCCGCGGCGGGTGACGGCGCGGCGGGCGTCGAGGAAGCGGAAAAGGCGGTCGCGCTCACCGCGAAACTGGCGGCGGAAGCACCGACCAATGCGAAACAGCGCGCGACCCTGGCCCTCGAATATTTCGATGCCGGCGAAGCGCACCGGCGCTTTGCGGAACAAAAATCTCCGCCACCGCTCGACCCCAAGATGCAAGTGCAGGCTGCCCGCGATTGTTACCATCACAGCCTCGCCCTCTGGGAGGAATTGCAGCGCGCGGGCCAGCTCTTCCCGCTTTATTCCGGGAAGCCGGCCGAGGTCGCCGCCGCGATCGCGCCGGGCGATTCCGCGTCACCGTAAACGCGCGCCTATGCGTTAGACCATTCCGGCGCGGCCAGCGCAGAGGCTGAGCGCGCCGCTAACGGGCGGTTAGGGCAATGGTAACAAGGCGGAGTCAGGCCTCCCCGTCTCGCCTTTATTCTCCGGGAGGCCCATACCAGCCGGCCAGATCGGCCACCA
>JBDUAE010000174.1:0-4907 GCA_040004805.1 Chthoniobacterales bacterium
CATGATGGTGTGGAGCGCGTAGCCGGCCGCGCTGGACTTCGGTTCCATCGATTGCGTGCTGGCGTCGAAGATGAGGGGCGGCCGGGGCGAGAGAGCGATTCCCATAAGCAGGAGGAGAGCGGGCAGTGAAATCGCGAGCATGCGAAGCGGACGCCGCACCGTCCAGAGGACGTAACGTTTTACGAGCGCAAAGATCCAATCGGGCCGCGGAATGTGTCGTTTTTGCGGAAGGAAAAGGAAAAAAATCGACATCATGAAAATGCCGGCGAGGAAAATCCCGATCGCGATCAGGACCCCGAGTTGAGTGAATCCGGCGGAGTTGCTCAGGAGCAAGGCGAGAAAGCCGACTGCGGTGGTGAGCGCGCCGAAAAAGACTGCGCGCCCGAGGTTTCGCACCGCTTCGCTCACGGCGCCGGCGTGATCGAACCCGTCGTCGCGCGCCTGTTGGTAGCGGCCGAAAATTAAGATGGCAAAATCGACTCCGAGGCCGATGAGAATCGCGCAGAAACCCACCGTCACCATGTTCAATTCGCCGAAAATGAGGAGGCCGGCGGCGAGTGCGACGAGGCAACAAAGCAGGAGTGAAAAGCCCATCCCAATAAGCGGCAACCAGCGCTTGAAGCCAATATAGAAAACGCCGCCCACGAGCACGACCGAGCCCAGGATGGTGATGATAATATCGTGCCGCATGCTGAGCGAAATCTCCGCGACGTAGGCGGAGCGCCCGGTGACGAGAACTTCCAGCGGTCCGCCGTCCCAACCGCGATGCGCCTGCTCGCGGAAAGCATTGACCTCTTTCATTAAACGCTGGCAGGCGAAGGCGCCGATGTCTGACTGATTCGTAACCGTGATGAAAACGCGCAGGGTGCGATCCGAGGAAGTGAGCGGCTGATCCTCCTCGACCGCGGAGTTACTCGCGAAGGGCTTCAGTGCGGGAGCAATCACACCCAACGGATCGAGGGTGAGTTCAAATTGCGGGCGCGGCGAACCCGCTTCAATTTCTTCGTGCAAACGCCGCAGCCGCTCTTGAATCTTAGCGGGTTGGAGAGAAACGAGCGTGTCGCTAAAAGCCGCCTCGTCGAGATTCAGAAGCAACGGGACGGCGATGGTTTGCAGATCGTGCACGCCTTCCGGAGTCTCGAGCGGGGAGCCCGCCAGCACGCGCGCACACCAGGGCTGAGCACGGAGAGCCTCGGCGAATTGCGGAGCGAATTCCTCCAGCTTATCGGCGTCCTCGGGTTTGGACACGAGCGCGAAAGTCAGCTCACGGACCTGCGCGAAATCGCGGTTATAAACCTTCAATCCCTCGACCGATTCAAAGCCACGCGGCAGAAGATTTAAGACTTCGGTATCGAGCTTCATCTTCGTCACGAGGACGCCAATGGAGAGCGCGGCGAGCACGATCACCCCCAGCCAGAGAAGCCCACGGCGTTGGGTAACGAGGTGGCTTATCGTAGAAGGCAGCGGCATGGGAGGAGCAGAAGAGAGCCGCGACGGTCGCGTCTCACGGGATGCCGGTCAAAAGCGGAGATTGAACTTCTCGCCGTCAACGTTGGTCTTGATGGAATTATGCCCTGCGAGAATTTGTTCGCGCAGGCTAAACCAACCGCGCAAACGCGCCGGTGCGCTCGCGCTGGGACCCGACCATCCGCCACGGGAGAGCGGTCCGTGGGCACTGGCAAATTTCGCATCCTGCCGCACGAAAAGAAGGTTCACGCCCGGTCCCTTGCTGAAGGAAAACTCCATCTCGCCTTTGGGCGAGTAGCGAACCAAGACTTCGCCGATGAGCGAAATTTTTCGGCCCTGATAGGAGAGCTGGCCTGTCTTGGTTTGCCAAGACGCAGCGGGCGAGGCGAATTGATGGCCGGCAGTTTGGCAACTGGTGAGCGCGAGCGCGGCGATACAACCGGCGAGCGAGAGGAAGCGGTAGATGCGATTCATGGGATCGAGGTGACGAGCAACTGTTCGTTAGGTTCGGACGAAATTGTAATGGCCGGAAGAAGAGTGCGGCGCGGGCAGATGGGGAAGAACTTCTGCAACCAGACGATGCTGTAAAAGATCCACATCCGCCAACGGATTGCGAAACTAGTGCCAACGTTGCCGGCTAAAATCGCATTCACCGCGGGTGGCAGTTGCAAGAAAGCCTGCGGGTGTAGGAAGACCTCGATGAACTCTTTGCTGTACCAGGCGTCGACGAAGCGCAGATAAACTTTCATCGCGCGCTGGACGGTGCGCTCGTAGCGGGCGAAGCGACGCTTCCGTTTAGTCGGATGATCAAGCACGAGATCCAGGGCGTCGGCCGCCTCTTCACCCGCCATCACCGCAAGGAAAACGCCGCTACTGAAGACGGGATCGATAAAGCCGGCGGCGTCGCCCGCGAGGAGCCAGCGTTCGCCCGCCAGTTTCACATTCCGATATGAAAAATCTGCGGCCACCATGGCTTCGGTGACGCGGGTTGCCTCGGTCATACGCTGGTAAATCACCGGCTGCTGCGCGAGCGATTGATCGAGAAACGCCTCCGGAGTTTGCTTCGCCGCCTTGAAAACGGCGCTGTCGAGGACTACGCCGATACTCATGCGCTCATGGCCTAACGGAATCATCCAGAACCAGCGGTCGCTCGCGCGCACGAGCCGGGTCAGAGTGCCGTCAATGCCTTCCGGCCGCCAGACTCCTTCGTAGTGCGCGAAGAGCGAGATTTTTTGCAGGTGAGTGTAATTTTTCTTAAGCTGGAAATGCGAGCCGAGGACGGAGTTGCGTCCGCTGGCGTCGATCACGTAGCGCGCCTGGAGATCGAAGGTTCCGCCGTCTCGGGCCTTTACCCGTAGTTGCACTCCGGCATCGGAAAACGCGACGGCTTCCACCGTAGTCTCGGCCCGCAATTCCGCACCGTTTTCGGTGGCGTGATCGAGGAGTAATTTGTCGAACTCCGCCCGAGTTACCTGATAGGCGCGATCGGTTTTGGAACCCAAACCGTCTTTGAAGTAGAACTTTACGCCTTCATCGCTGCAGGCGCCCAGCATTTCGCCGCCGAACTTCTCCAGGAATCCTGCGTCCTGGAATTTCTCGAGGACTCCGAGCCGACGGAAAGCTTTCATGCTGAAAGGCAGGAGCGATTCGCCGATGTGAAAACGGGGAAACTTTTCCCGTTCGACGATCACGACTCGGCGTCCAGCACGCGCGAGGAGCGTGGCGGCGGTGCTGCCGGCGGGGCCGCCCCCGATGATGGCCACATCGTAAATCTCGTCTGACATGCGGGCTGCAATCTAGCGAAATTCGAGTCTAAGCAAAGAGCAGCGCCGGCGCCGGAGGCCGGGTTGCTTTTTCCGCTTCCGTTCCGGTCGTTAGCCCGCTTAATCTCCGCCCATGAAACAAATCCTCCTGGCGCTGTTGCTCTTGAATTTCATCCCCGTGGCCCGTGCCGCCGACGACAAAGCGGGCAGCAGCCATTATAAGGCGGCAGAGGAGACTTTGAATCTCATGGACACGCCGAATCTCTTGCGGCAGTCGATCGATCAGATGGTGAAACTCCAGGTGCAGCAAAATCCAACGATCGCGCCCTACGAATCCGTGATGCGCGATTTCCTGGGCAAATACATGAGCTGGGAAAGCCTGAAACCGGATCTAGTGAAACTTTACATGGACGAATTCTCTGAGGCGGAACTGGGTGACATCAATCGATTCTACCAAACGCCGGCCGGGAAAAAGATGGTAGAGAAATTGCCCGCGCTGATGTCCAAAGGAGCGCAGATGGGCGCGCAACGAGTGCAGGAGCATATGTCGGAACTGCAAGCCGCGATCGAAGCCCAATCGAAGAAGCAGCCAGCAGCCGCTCCCAAGAAAAAATAGCCGACACGCGGTTCACGCGATTGACCGCCGACTTGTCGGCGCGGCGAACTCGCACTAACAGAAGCGTCGGTGAAACTGATCGACCGCTTCATTAGCCGACAGCTGCTCGTGAGTCTGGGATTCGCGATCGCGGTCCTCAGTTTGGTGCTCGTCGTCGGCAATATTTTCCGGAAGCTGCTGCCGCTTTTGGTGAATCAGGATCTGCCCGCGGGGTATCTTTTAGCTTTCATCGCCTACATCCTTCCGTTCTCGCTCATTTTCACCATCCCGTGGGGATTGCTCACCGCCGTTCTGCTCGTCTTCGGTCGTCTCTCGGCGGATAACGAGTTGATCGCGCTGCGCTGCAACGGCGTCAGCATCACCCGCATCTGCGCATCCCTCGCGGTCATCGCTGCGATTTGTACCGGCATCTGTCTTTGGCTGAACGTGCTCGTCGCGCCCGCGGCGCAGCAGGCCCTGCGCACCATGATTTTGGATATGGCGGCGCGCGATCCGATGGCGCTTTTCGGAAGCGACCAGGTGATCGATCAATTTCCCGGGCGTAAAATCTATGTCGGTCGGAAGGAGGGAAACAAGCTCGAGAATATTATTGTCTTTGAGTTAAACGAATACTCGGTCCCGATGCGGGTGACGCATGCCAAGAGCGGGACGCTCGAAGCCGATCTGCCTAACCAACGCATCCTCATGCACCTCTACGGCGCGCGTTACCAACAGCGCGACGAAAATGCGCCGTACGATCTCCGCCGAATTCGTGACGGAATTAACATGGCGGAAGGCACACTCCCGATCAGCCTCGAGGAACTTTACCAACGCGAAAAACGCCGGCCCAGCCGCTCCGCGATGTCGCTTGAGCAATTGCTTGAGCAGTTGAAGAAAGGCAATCGTGGCGAAAAAAGTGCGAGCCGGACGGAGCTAAATAAACGGTTGGCTTTTCCGTTCGCTTGCCTTGCGTTCGCGCTGGTCGCGGTCCCATTGGGCATCACGGCGCATCGCCGCGAGACCTCGATGGGATTTCTGATCAGCCTGGTGGTCGCATTCGCTTATTTCGTTTTCATCATCAT
>JBDUAE010000175.1:0-4906 GCA_040004805.1 Chthoniobacterales bacterium
AGATTTTATCGCGCGCTCCGACCGCTTGTGATCGGTGTGGTGCATGGCCTAGCCGGTTCTGCCGCTGTGGCGTTGTTGGTTCTGCCTATCATTCAGCGACCCGCCTGGGCCATGGCTTATCTCGGGATCTTCGGTGTTGGTACCATCGTCGGCATGATGTTGATGACTGCGACCATCGCCGTGCCCATCACCTACAGCGCGCGGTTCGGTCTCTTCAGTCGTCACTTCGGCACCGCTGCCGGATTCCTCAGTCTGGGTTTCGGCTTGTTTCTCGCCTACCAAATCGGATTCGTCGACGGTCTCTTCACGCGTTGATTTTTCGCGGCTCGCCATGAATCGGGAGCGCGCAAAAATCATCGTCCGCGGCGCGGTTCAAGGGGTTGGTTTTCGGCCTTTTGTCTACCGGCTCGCGACAGAACTCGCGCTGCACGGTTGTGTGCATAATTCTGGGGAAGGCGTCTTCATCGAAGTGGAAGGCAGCCGCACCTTTCTGGATGAGTTTCTACGTCGCTTGGGAGAAGAGATGCCGCCTCTTGCCGTCGTCCAAAGTCTCGAATCCTCCTTTCTTGATCCCGCAAACTATTCCAGATTCGAGATCCGGGAGAGTGATGAAAGTGGCGCGAAGACGGCGCTGATTCTTCCTGACATCGCGACCTGCGCGGATTGTCTGCGCGAGGTTTTCGATTCCGCCGATCGCCGCTCGCGCTATCCGTTCACTAATTGCACGAATTGCGGCCCGCGCTTCAGCATCATCGAAGGGTTGCCCTACGATCGTGTGGCGACGTCAATGCGGCGATTTCGAATGTGCGCCGAATGCGAGCGCGAGTATCACGATCCGCGCGATCGGCGCTTTCACGCCCAGCCTAATGCGTGCCCGCTTTGTGGCCCGAAGCTCGAGCTTTGGAACTGCGAGGGCGAGCTTCTGGCGTCGGGTGATCAGGCGCTCGAGCGCGCCGCGGAGGCGGTGCGCGGCGGTCAAATTCTTGCGCTCAAGGGCCTCGGCGGGTTTCAGCTGATCGTCGACGCGGCGGACGAACAGAGTGTCGTTAGACTACGCGAGCGAAAAGGCCGCGAAGAAAAGCCGTTCGCCCTCATGGTGGAGTCGCGCGCTGCCGCTCACGAAATCTGCCTGCTTTCCGAGCAGGAAGAGCGTCTGCTGGAGTCGCCGGCCGGGCCGATTGTCCTACTCGAGCGCAAGCCGGGCCTTTCTCTCGCCCTCGGTCTCGCGCCGGGAAACCCTAATCTAGGTCTGATGTTGCCTTCGACGCCGCTGCATCACCTCCTGTTGCACTCGTTAGGCCGTCCCGTGGTAGCGACAAGCGGAAACCGCAGCGATGAGCCGATCTGCATCGACGAACGCGAGGCGATCGAGCGGCTTCATGGAATTGCGGACCTGTTCCTGGTTCATGATCGGCCGATCGTCCGGCAGATGGATGACTCGATCGCCCGAGTCATGGCGGGACGAGAAATGATCTTGCGTCGCGCGCGCGGTTACGCGCCGTTGCCGTTCCACTTTCGCGAGCCACTTCCATCCATTCTCGCGCTCGGCGCTCATTTCAAGAACACGACGGCCCTAAGCGTGGGCGCGAATGTCTTTGTCAGCCAGCATCTGGGTAATCTCGAAACTCCGCAGGCCTACGCGGCCTTCGTGAAATCAGCCGACGATTTGCCCCGCCTCTATCAGACGCATCCGACGACGATCGCGCATGATCTTCACCCCGAGTACCTCTCCACCAAACACGCACTGGAATTGCCCGGGAAAAAAGCGCCCGTGCAGCATCACTGGGCTCACGTTGCCGGCTGCATGGCGGAGAACGAAATCGAAGCGCCCGCGCTCGGGGTGGCTTGGGACGGGACAGGTTACGGACTCGACGGCACGATTTGGGGCGGCGAGTTCTTGCTCGCGCAGAGCGATGGTTCCTTTGAAAGGGTGGCGCATCTCCGGACCTTTGCGCTGCCGGGTGGTGATCGCGCGATCCAGGAACCGCGACGCTGCGCGCTTGGCGTGCTGCATCAGATCTTTGGGGACGAAACTTGGAAACGCCCGGAAGTGAAAGCCGCCTTCGCCTCGAAAGATATTGCACTTTTGCGGCAGATGCTGGACCGGGAGATTCGCTCGCCGCGTACTTCCAGTGCTGGACGCTTGTTCGATGCGGCGGCCGCGTTGATCGGCTTGCGGACGCGAACTTCCTTCGAGGGGCAGGCTGCGATGGAGCTGGAATTTGCGGCCGACCCCGCCATCCGAGAGGCCTATCCTTTTGAACTACGAGAAACAAATCCGATTGTGATCGATTGGGAACCGGCCATCCGCGCGCTGCTCAGCGATATAGAGAGAGGGTGCCCGCAGAGCGCGCTCTCGGCCAAGTTTCATAATATGCTCAGCGAATCCATCGTCGTAGTTGCGCACAAAGTGGGTGAACCGAAAATTGTGCTTAGCGGTGGCTGTTGGCAGAATCGCTATTTGCTGGAGCGCACGATTGCTCGATTACGCGAAGCAGGTTTTCAGCCTTACTGGCATCAACGCGTCCCGCCTAACGATGGTGGCATCGCCTTTGGCCAAATCGCCGCTCTGCGTGCGCTCCGATCATAAAAGTTATGGCTCGAAATCAAAATCTCGCGGCGAAGAAGAAAGAAGAAGAGATCATCGACCGCACCGCGCCGCCGGGCGAGGTCGTTTACGAAGCGATCTACGCGGAAGGCGAGCACGAGCTCAAGCGAAACAGCGCGGAGCTGGCCTTGTCGGGTCTGGCCGCAGGGCTCTCGATGGGATTTTCGATGGTGTCAGAAGCGTTGCTGCGGGTTCAC
This sequence comes from Chthoniobacterales bacterium, assembly GCA_040004805.1. Taxonomy (GTDB): domain Bacteria; phylum Verrucomicrobiota; class Verrucomicrobiia; order Chthoniobacterales; family UBA10450; genus JACCTI01. The sequence goes on from JBDUAE010000175.1 coordinate 2,806, forward strand.
CTGCCCGAGGCTGTTTGGACGCCGCTGATTACAAAATGGGGCTACAGCATTGGTTTTCTTATCGTCATTCTGGGACGGCAGCAGTTGTTCACCAAAAATACGCTCACGGTTATTCTTCCCCTTTTGCGCGACCGTGATCCGGGTTTGCTGCGGAACGTCGTGCGTCTCTGGATCACGGTCTTGGGGACGAATCTGCTCGGCGCCTTTGTCTTCGCGTGGCTCGCGGGAAATTCGAATGCCTTCTCGAATGAAGTGCGGGCCACATTTTCCAGCATTGGGCTGGCGGCGAGCGAGCCGGCTTTCGGAACGCTCCTCTTGCGTGGCATCGTCGCGGGGTGGCTCATCGCTCTCATGGTTTGGTTGCTGCCGTTTGCGGAATCGGCTCGCATCTGGGTCATCATCATCCTGGCCTACCTGGTCGCGCTCGCCGAGTTACCGCACGTCGTCGCTGGAAGTGTGGAAACGCTCTACCTCGTCACCACCGGCGCGCTGTCATTCTGGAATTGGTTCGCATTTTATTTTACGCCTACCCTGATTGGTAACGTCATCGGCGGCGTCGCGCTGGTGGCAGTCGGAGCACATGCGGAGTTTTTCGAGGCCGAAAAGAAGGCGTGATGTCGGCTAAAATAGACTGTCGGCGGCGGCGGAAGTTTATGTTTGTGCTCGTGACGGCGGCGAACGCGGTGATAGAGTTTATTTATGCGACGGCGAGACGATCAGCATAGTGCGACCGCCGGCCGCGACGGAGAATTGCGATGTGCCTAGCTATTCCGGGTAAATTGATCGAAATCGCTCGCGACGCGCAGAACGTCCTGATGGGTAAGGCGAATTTCGGCGGAATCGTGAAACAAGTTTGCTTGGAGTACACGCCCGAGGTCAGCGTCGGAGATTACGTGCTAGTGCATGTGGGGTTCGCCCTTAGCAAAGTGGACGAAGCAGAGGCGGCGCGGACCTACCGGGCGCTCGAACAATTGCAGCAACTCGGCGAGCTCGATGTTCCCGATGTGGACGACCCGGACGCGGATCCATTCGACGACCTTGTGTCTAAGCCACCGGAGGTTCGGTCAGCGGCGTAAACACGAATGAAATATCTCGACGAATATCGGAGCCAGGACCTCGCCGAAAAAATTGTCGCGGAGATCAAGCGAACGGTGACCCGTCCGTGGGTGCTGATGGAGGTCTGTGGAGGTCAGACCCATAGCATTGTGAAATACGGCATCGATCGTCTCCTGCCGGCAGAGGTCGAATTGGTGCATGGTCCGGGCTGCCCGGTCTGCGTTACTTCGCTCGAAATGATCGATAAGGCGCACGTCATCGCGCAAAGATCCGATGTGATTTTCTGTTCTTTCGGCGACATGCTGCGCGTTCCCGGATCGAACGGCGACCTGCTGGTCCTTAAATCACGCGGCGCCGATATTCGGATTGTTTATTCGCCGATTGATTGCCTGAAAATCGCTCGGGCAAATCCCGAGAAGAAGGTCGTCTTTTTCGCGATCGGATTTGAGACGACAGCTCCGAGTAACGCGATGTCGGTCTTCCAGGCCAGGAAGCAAGGGATCACGAATTTTTCCGTACTGGTCTCGCATGTTTTGGTGCCACCTTCGATAGCTTCGATTCTGCAATCGCCGCAAAACCGCGTACAGGGTTTTCTCGGCCCGGGCCACGTTTGCACGGTGATGGGTTATAGGGAATACGAGCCGCTGGCTGAGCGTTTTCGCGTGCCAATCGTGATCACCGGTTTCGAGCCGATTGATATTCTTCAGGGCACGCTGATGACTTTACGACAGCTCGAAGCCGGGACATACACGGTGGAGAACCAATATCCGCGGGTGGTTAACCGCGAGGGAAACAAGGTCGCGCAGGATCTGGTGAACAATGTTTTTGAAGTGTGCGATCGGAAATGGCGCGGCGTGGGATCGATCCCGAAAAGCGGTTACAAACTCCGCTACGAATTCCGCGACCATGACGCCGAACGCATTTTCGAGGTAAAAGAAATCGACACCCAGGAGCCGGCCAATTGCATTAGTGGCTTGGTCTTGCGCGGGGTGAAGAAGCCGCACGACTGCGCTTGTTTCGGTAAGGAATGCACTCCGGAAAATCC
>JBDUAE010000176.1:0-4892 GCA_040004805.1 Chthoniobacterales bacterium
GTTACAGGATTCGCAAAAGGCGGCGGTAATTTTCTCGCGCGACGGCGTCCCCGGCACTTTCCCGTTCTCCCTTGCCAACGTCGATACTGTCGGTGGGCCCGACGTTATCGTCTCGTTATGCTGGAGCGATCGGCAAAATCAATCCGGAGTTGCTGGAATGGTCGAAGCCAATGGCGCTGCCGCTGCGAAAGGAACCCATGGCGCGCTGAGCCCTTTCGATCTTCACAACACCCTTGTTGCGATGGGTCCTGACTTTCGGCGCGGGCTTAGGAGCCAGGTGCCGTCCGGTAATCTCGACGTTCCGGCCACCATCCTGCACTTGTTAGGCATGGCCCCAGCTCAGTCGCTGGACGGACGGGTGCTGATCGAATCTCTCCGAGGCGGTGAGGACCCGCCTCCGTCGAAGACGGAAGTTCTCAAAGCCAGCACGGAAAACTGGCAGCAACACCTTCGACTGACGAAGATTGGCGATGTCGGCTATTTTGAAGAAGGCGGCGCCGGACCCGCGCCGGAACCAGATTTCGAGCGAAAGTAGACGTGCCGCGGCGCACCGGCTTATCGGTTTTGCGCGACCGCTGGCGCTGACGCGCGATTGAAGATTTGGTCGAGATCTTCGAGAACTTTTGCGGGTCCGCGGTAGGTGGGGCCGTTATAACTATCGGAGATCACCTTGCCTTCCGCGTCGACCAGAACTAGACACGGGATGCCGCTTCCGGCGTATCGCGTCAGGCCCGCCTTCTCCACAATCTTGTCGAACCGCACTGCCGGCCACGGCATTTGCAGATCGCGCATGTAAGCTTCCATCGCCGGAGCTGAACGGTCGTTACTAATGAAAATGATCTCGAACTCAGGATGCTTCGCGACGGCCCGATTGTAGAACTCCACCAATTCCGGAGTGAACTTCCGACACGGGCCGCACCAGTGAGCGGAAAAATAGAGGCCGATCAGTTTCTTCCCATCCAAGGCCTGATCGTTATAGGCGTTGAGAATCCCATTTTTGGAGGTAACGAGATCGCCCTTTAGCGTCTTCGTGAAATCACTAGCAGCAGCTCCCGGGGCGGTCGCCGCGACCCTGCTCCGAGCCATTTGCTTTTGATAAAGCGCAGTCTGTTTTTCAGATTCTTCCTGCGCCGCGACCCGCTGGTCTACTCTTGCCACCATTTCTTTCCGCAACGTCGCCACGTCTTCCGTAGGAACCGCGTAACAGCCGCTCCGCAAGACGCCAATCAACTCCGCGTTGGCGCCAGCCTGCGTTAGCTGCTTCTCGGCGTCCGCGTCGATTGCGCCGAGAAAATGCCGCGCCACCAGATCACTTGTGATTGCGCTCGCGGTGTAACCACTACGCAACATCAGGCTGACGTCTTTAACCGTAAGCGGCGCAAGTTTCCCCAACCCCGCGAGGGCAACGCCTTGCAGAAGAAAGCTAGCCAGCAACGTCATGCGCATACCTTCTTCGCAGCAGGAGACGCGCCCGTTCCGAGAATTACGGGGGTTTAGCCCGGTTCGCCCGATTCCACGTAGTAGAGTAAACGCCAGATTCGATCCATTTGGCCGCGCTCAATCACCTGCACCGGAGTGGAGCCCTCCAGAGCGGGGTTTGGTTCCTTCAGCCAACGCCCCACCTCTTTGGGATTCATCAGCCGCCCGAGTGCCCCCAGCAAGCGATCCATCTCTGTCAGCGCGCGACGAACCGGAGCCGACGGCTGTTTTCCGCCCGCCCAACCCGCGACCGCTCGCAAAGAGAAACCAGTCAGCCGGCTCAGAGTTTCCTGCCGTAATCCGAATTTCTCGGCCATCTCCAGCAAACTAGACGCTGGCGCTCCCTGAAAAGCGGCGCCATAAACCGCGGCCGCTTCTTCCACTCTCAGCTTTACCTTTGGGCGACGTCCCCCGCTCTCGTTCTTTTTCACATCTGAATTCTTCCACCATCATCGCTAATCTACAAGCACTTTTTCGTGCATATGTGCATTATTCTCTTCGAGCCCTAATTCGGTCCAGCTTTGCGGGCTCGCAAATGCGCGCTGCTTCCGGATTTTCTCCGCTACGGGGAAAATAGGCGATGTTGATTCCCTCTCGCACCCGAGCGGACGGCGCCAACAGCCCATTCGCTCCCATCTCGAACAACGCACGGCCCAGCCCCTGCGTTTGGCTCTCAACCTCCGCAGCCTGCACTCGGCGCCAATCTTCCTCCTCGAGTTCGTGCCATTTCAAATCGAGCACTACGCGAGTCTCTTCTGCCGCGAGATCGAGCACTTTTTTTAGGTCGAACTCGATCGCAATTAACAACCGTGGTGCCCGGAAAGGATATGGCATCCCCGCGTACTCCGCGTTAGCGCGCGACTCAGCTACCGCCACCGTGTCGGTTGTACTTCCATAAACCGCGCGGAAGGAACCGGCCGCGTTCCATCGTCCTCCGAAAAGGAAGCTGCCCTCCCCCGAAAGAATGTTTTCCGGTCGTGGATAATCGAGGCTGGTCACGCGGTAACCGGTCCCTTTCCACGGTCTCAACAATTCCGGATGCGAAGCGAGCGCGCGGCGGAATTTAGCGGAGGCTGGATTCGCCCGAACCTTCATCGTGAAAATGGGAGCAACGCTGCGAGGCGGGGGCGGGAATCGAACCCGCGAATAGAGGTTTTGCAGACCCCGACCTTACCACTTGGCTACCCCGCCCTTAGCGCGAAGCGAGAGTATGGGAGAGGCGAATGACTGTCAACGTGCCCCCGATTCAAAGTTGGACGTTGGTCGTTGCCCGTTGGACGTTTCCGGAAATTCCGCTCCGCCACCGATGCCCTCCCGCTCTTCCGAACTCTTTGCCGCCGCTCAACGCCTCATACCGGGCGGCGTGAATTCCCCCGTTCGCGCCTTTCGCGGTCTCGACCGCGAACCCTTTTTCGTCGAACGCGCGCAGGGCGCGAAAATCTGGGATGTCGACGGCCGGGAATATATCGATTACGTGGGCACGTGGGGTCCGGCTATTCTCGGCCACGCTCCGCCGGTCGTGATCGATGCCGTCCAGCACGCCGCCGCCCGCGGTGTCAGCTTCGGGATTCCGAATCCGCTCGAAGTCGAAATGGCTGACTTAATCTGTCGCTGGGTGCCATCGATCGAAAAAGTTCGGATGGTGAACAGCGGCACCGAAGCCACCATGTCCTGCCTGCGGCTGGCGCGAGGGTTCACCGGTCGCGAGAAAGTGATTAAATTTGACGGCTGCTATCACGGCCATGTCGATTCGTTTTTAGTCCAAGCCGGAAGCGGCGCCCTCACCCATGGCCAGCCCGATAGCGCCGGTGTTCCGGCCTCGACCGCAGCTCTGACAATTTCGTTGCCGTTTAACGACATCGGCGCAGTCCGCGCAGCGTTTCGAGAAAATGTGGGCACGATCGCTGCCGTCATCCTCGAGCCCATTCCCGCCAACGCAGGCCTCTATCTTCCACAGGAAAATTTTCTCCAGCAGTTACGTGACGAATGCACTCGAGCCGGCGCGCTGCTCATTTTCGATGAAGTGATGACCGGCTTTCGCGTCGCGCGCGGCGGCGCGCAGCAGCTTTACGGAATCCGTCCGGATTTGACCGCGCTCGGCAAGGTGATTGGAGGCGGTTTGCCCGTCGGCGCATTTGGTGGTCGAGCCGAAATCATGGACCGTCTCTCGCCCGACGGCCCGGTTTACCAAGCAGGAACGCTCTCCGGAAATCCACTCGCACTCGCTGCCGGTCTCGCACAACTCCGCGAGTTGGAACGGATCGACGGCTGGAGCCGGTTGGAAAAATTGGGCGCGGAGCTGGAACAAGCGACGCGCGAGACGATGCGCCTAACGAGTCGTCCCCTCACCTTCCATCGCATCGGATCGATGTTTTGTCTCTTCTTTACCGAAGGACCGGTGACCGACCTCGCTTCCGCGAAACGGAGCGACCGGCCGGCTTTTGCGCGCTTCTTTCGCTTCTGCCTCGACCGCGGAGTTTACTTCGCGCCCTCGCAATTTGAGACCGGCTTCCTTTCCACCGCTCACACCAGCGCCGATCTCGCGCGCACGGCTACAGTGGTGCGCGCCGCGCTTTTGGAAACTGCCGACGACTAAAGAGCGGTGCGCAAAAGCTTTGCGTCCGGGCGGCGCTTGCACTAGGAACCTGCTTTGTGATTTCCCCTTCGCTGGGCCCCGTCGGCGCCGTCGCCAAATTCTTCTTTGACGGCTCGGAAAAGTTCTACGTCAAAGGCGTCACCTACGGCCCTTTTCACCCGGACGCGGCCGGCGATTATCTCGGAACCCCGGAGCAACTGTCCCGCGATCTCACCCAGATGCGCGCCCTAGGGCTGAACCTCCTCCGCATTTACCACGCCCCGCCCCTTTGGTTCCTCGATCTTTGCGCAGCCGCGGGAATGCGCGTCCTCATTACCCTGCCTTGGGCGAAACACCTCGAGTTCCTGCGGGAGCGGAAAGCGCGCGCGGCGATCGTCGAATCTGTCCGTGCGGCCGTCGCTGAACACGCCGGACATCCCGCGATCTTCGGTTACCTGGTCGGCAACGAAATCCACTCCACCATGGTGCGATGGCTTGGTGTGCGCCGGGTCACAGAATTTCTGGAGCACCTCATCCGCGTCGGCCGGGAAACAAATCCGCACGTTCTTTTTTCCTACGCCAGCTATCCCTCCACCGAATTTCTGCTGCCCCAAAACGTCGATTTTTTCTGCTTCAACGTTTACCTCCACAATCAAAAAGATTTCGAACGCTACCTTCTGCGGCTGCAAAATCTCGCAGAAGAACGCCCGCTCATTTTAGGCGAATTCGGGATGGACACGATCCGCCACACCGAAGACGAGCAAGCGGAAATGCTCGGCTGGCATGTCGATAGCGTGGCGCGCTGCGGCCTCGCCGGCACCATTTTCTTCGCCTGGAC
>JBDUAE010000177.1:0-4874 GCA_040004805.1 Chthoniobacterales bacterium
GATGATCAGGATGATCAGAAGCAAACCACCGGGGCCGTAGGCGTATCCGCCGCCAAAGTAGCCGCCACCGCCGAGCGCGAGAATGAGGAGGATAATCAGGATAATTCCGATCGTACTGATGCCGAGGGTGCGACGTGCTAGTTTCATGCACAGGTGGGTCGCACAATGCGCCGCCCGGTGTCAATCTTATACCGCAACTTTGATCGGACGACCGCCAGAAACACGAAAATCGCCTACTGCATTTGACAGCGCTAGCTCGCTCCCGGTTCATTCGCGCATGAACAACATTCGCCCATATTTCGTCCTCACCCTCGCGATCATGGGTCTCCTTCTCCAGCGGTCGATGGCGGCGAGTGCCTCCGCGCCCTTGGTCATCGGCGAAACCTTCACGATCGATTCAAAGGCACTCGGCGAAACCCGGCGGATTAACGTCTATCCCCCGCCCGGTTACGCAGCCGCGCCCGACGCACGCGTCCCCGTGCTCTACATGCCGGATGGCGGGATGGCGGAGGATTTTCTTCACATCGCCGGGTTGATCGAAGTGCTCGTAGGCGACAATACCATGCGCCCGTTTCTGCTCGTGGGGATCGAAAATACCGAGCGGCGGCGCGATCTCACCGGTCCGACCCAAAATGCAGAAGATAAGAAGATCGCGCCGCGCGTGGGCGGCTCGGAAATGTTCCGCAAATTTCTACGCGACGAACTCATGCCGGAAATAAAACGCCGCTACCGCACCACGGACGAAACCGCCATCGTGGGCGAATCTCTCGCCGGTCTCTTCGTCGTCGAAACGCTTTTGCTCGAGCCAAAATTATTCGACAGCTACTTGGCTTTCGACCCGAGCCTGTGGTGGAACAACGCTTCCCTCGTGAAGCGCGCGCCCGAAATCTTGCAAGACCAGCCGGAGCTAGAAAAGAAATTCTACTTCGCGAGCAGCGACGAGAAAGGAATCATCACCAACACGGAGGCGCTCTCCGAAATCCTGAGCAAGGACGCTCCCGCCGGCCTCCAGTGGCATTACGAACCGATGCCGGAGGAGCAACACTCCACCATCTATCACCCGGCGGCGCTGCGCGCTTTCCGCGCGCTCTTCGCTCTTGCCGCAAAAAAAGAGCCGTAAACCGAGGCGACGCCTCCTCCGTGTCGGCTATTTTGCGGGTCGCTCGAACGGTCAGCTCATTTTGACCGCAAGCAGTGAAACATCGTCGGCGAACGTTTCCGATCCGCCCCGGCGTCGTAACTCCTTCAGGACCTCATCCAACGGATTCGTCGCCGCCGTGGCGCGCTTGAAGATCAGGGCCAGATCGTCCACCGAAAGCATCTCCTTCACCGCGTTGCGCAGTTCGTAGGCGCCGTCGCTATAAACGTAGAGACTATCGTTAGGCTGGAGCTGGCTCCTGCGGTTTTCGTACTGGGCGTCGATCATGCAACCAGTCGCCATCCCCCGCGTGGAAAGGAGGCTGATTTCGCCCCCGCTCCCCACCAGCACCGCCGGGGGATGTCCCGCTGTGCTGAAGGTAAGTTGCCGCTGCGCGAGATCGAGCACGCCATACCAGATCGTAAAAAAACGTCCATGCCGTTGAAAAGGAAACTCCCGATTCAGCGCCTCCAGCACCGCTGCGGGATCGCTAAAATCCACCCCGGGGAGAGCGCGCGACCTCAACACATCCAGTAACACTACCGAGAGCAGCGCCGCACCCACGCCGTGTCCGCAAATATCCAGCACGTAGAGTGCGACCGTTTTCTCCTCGAGAAAATGATACCCTAGCGAGTCCCCGCCCAATTGCTCCGAAGGCAGATAGCGCCAGTCAATTGCCACCGGCTCCGCGCACGGCGGTGGAATTAGCGACCGCACATACTTCGCCGCCTCGGCTAATTCATCGCTCAAACGCATCTGCGCCTTCAGCAACGCACCTTGCGTATCCAGCAGCTCGGCCTGCGTATCGATTACTTCCCCCATCCGCAATTCCTGCTCCACCACCCCGGCCAGCCGCGAAAGAATTTGCGCCTGCGCCGGCGAGAAATCCCGCACCACCCGGTCCGCAATACAGAGCGTGCCCACTTTTTCCCCGCCCGCCAGACGCAACGGCTGGCCCATGTACGCGCGCAAAAACGGATCGCCCGTCACCAGTGGATTGTCGGCAAAACGCGGATCCTTCCGCGCGTCCGGAACGAAGAGCGCTTCTTCGCCGAGGATCGCGTGTGCGCAGAAGGAGAGTTCGCGCGGGGTTTCCTGCACGCCTCCGAGGCCGACGCTGGATTTAAACCACTGCCGGTCCTCCTCGATAAAAGAGACGAAAGCCATCGGCACCTGGAAAATCTCCGCCGCGAGCTGCGTCACCTGGTCAAACCGCTCCTCCGACCGCGCCGGCAAGTTTAGCGCCCGGAGCGCGGCCAACCGGGCATCCTCATTGGGCGGGAAAGCAGGCCGCTGCATCAGTTGCACGATCTCTCGCCGCCGGTCGCTATGCAATGCAATCCGTTCCCGACCCGCTCACCGTGGTTAGCCGGCAGCGTGTGGTGCGTAGCGTTTCTTATTTGACGCTCCCGTCAGCTCCGCTCCCTTTGCAGGATGAACAAGGCGCCATCCCTTTTCATTGCAGTCGTCATTCTCTTCCTGGCCGTCCAGCCCGCCCCGGCGAAAACGTCTTCTTCACTCCGCAACGCCACCGTCCTGATTATTCGTCACGCCGAAAAACCCGACATCGGAAAAGATCTTTCCCCAGCCGGCGTCAAACGCGCTCAAGCCTACCCCGCGTTCTTCCAGGCACTCCGCCTCGACCATCAGCCGGTAAAACTCGATCGCCTCTTCGCTGCCCCGAAATCCAAGAATAGCGACCGCTGCCGCGAAACCTTGCAACCGCTCAGTCGCGCGCTTCAGCTCAAGCTGAACACAAATTTCGATCTCAGCCAGAGCGAACAGTTAGCCGACAAAGTGCGGCACAGCTCTCGCGCCGAGACCATCCTGATCTGCTGGCATCACGGCGCCATGCCCAATCTCCTCCAAGCCTTCGGCGCGAGTCCCCAGGCGCTCCTTTCCGGTGGGAAATGGCCGGAAGATGTCTTCGGCTGGCTCGTCATCCTTCATTACGACGCGCGCGGAAAACTCTCCGCCCACGTCATGAACGAAGGCATCACACGCGACGATAACCAGCACCCGCCGCCCTCATCCTAGGACGGCTCAGTTCGCGAGATAGACGTCCGCACCATGCTTCGTCTCTGCCGCGCTGACGTGTTGCAGAAAGAAATCGAGGTTACTCTTTAGCCGCTCCACATAGTCGGCGGCCGGATGCAGTCGGTAGAGACCTAGATCCACCACGAAAACTGCCGCGTCGGTGTAGCCCAAGAACCCGCTCGCCGGATCCTTCAGAAACGCCAGCACTCCCTTCAGCCCATCGATGGTCCGGTGATCATAGCGGCTGAATAACCCGAGGTTCCGCGCGAGCCGGGCTTCGAGGCTGGAAACATCCGCGCCTCCGTTATCCGTCGCGTAGAAGTGCGCCGCCCCTGCGTCATCCTTCGCGATCACCACATTGCCGCCACTGTAGCGATCCCATTGTCGAAAGATCACGTCGAACGACATGATCACCGAGAACTCGCGCGCCAACTGCAGCGCATCGCCGGTGTAACCGTGCCCGAGATCGATCGGCACCCCGCTCTTCGGCTGTGGATTCTCTACCTGGAGCGAATGGATTACCGCATTACTACTCCGGGGCGCGCCGTTGCCCGCCGCGCTCGGGTTTACCAGTTCATCGTAGGCTCGCGCCGTGTCTAGTTTCTTCGCCTTGATGCAACCCCGCAGCGGCCGCCCGCTCGCGATTTCTTGCAGGATGTTCGCCTTATTCTGCACCCGATCCCCGCCGTGGATCGATGCATGATCGATCAACGACTTCAAAGTCGCGCTCGCCTTCGGTCCCAGCTCATACCGGACCGTCGGGCGGAAGACACTGTCGTAGCCCAGAATGGCCGAGAGATTAAAGTAAGCGATCTCCGTATCCGGATTCGCCGCGCCATTCAGCGGGACAAACGACCCGCGCGACTTAAAGCCCTGCGGGTCCGACGGATCGAGCTTCCGGATCTTCATGTTGATCGAAGTCGAGCCCGACAGCTCCTTGAAATCGTATTCCGGGCCATCGAGATCCAGCCCGCGCCACTTCTTCATCCAATCCTGCGTCACCGCCGAAAGCGTGCTCCCCTGCGCCAGCAGTTTCTCGAGGATGGGATAGCCGTCGATGGTCATAAATGCGAGCGCACGGAGAGGTTCAGCGAGCGCCGATCATTCAAAGAATCACGCCAACTACAAGCGTAAAACATCAACCCTGTAAGAGAATCTCCGGTGGTTGTCTGGATCGCTCGTTTAGGTGATGCGCTGTTAACAGCGGCGCGCTGAACAAGAGACACCGAAAATGCAACGGTCGAGTGCACTACACGTATCGCATCAAGCTACCACAACCCAGGAAGCAAGCGCTTCGTGCGCGCGGCGTAGTCACGATATTCGGGATACCGTTCCGTAAGAAGCGTCTCCTCACAGCGGAGCCGGATCAGAACACCAACGGTCGCGAGAAAGCCTAGGAAAATCGGGAGCGGCGAAAGATGCCCGAGCACGCCGGCCCAAACGAATACGCAAATGGCGGCATAAATCGGATGTCGCATGTAACGATACGTTCCGCTCGTCACCAACTCCCCAGCAGTTGGCTTGGCGTCAGCATGGAAGCTACGCATTCCGAAGGTCATTCGCGCCCAGACCATAAGCAGCGCCGCTGCGACCTGCAGCGCGATTACCCAAGGCTGCAGTGAAAAGAGGGCATTGATCCTCAGAAGCGCGGCGAGCGCGATTACGATGAACGCGAAGCCAAAAATGGAGAATCGTCTCA
>JBDUAE010000178.1:0-4804 GCA_040004805.1 Chthoniobacterales bacterium
GCGATGAAGCGGATGAACGCCGCCACATCCTTGATGTGCGCCTGCTCGAAAAACCGCACTCCGCTCGTGATCTGATACGGAATCCCGCGCCGCGAAAATTCCAACTGCAACTCGACCGCGTGATAATGCGCGCGATACAGCACCGCGATCTCATCCAGCTCGATCCCTTCATCGCGCAATTCCAACACCCGTTGCGCTACGAATTGCGCCTGATCCGCGCCCGTCTCCAGCGCCACCACTGCCGGCTTTAACTCGTTAGTCGCGCGCGTCGCGCTCAGCTCCTTCTTGAACTGCTCCACGTTCGGCGCGATCGCCGCGTTCGCCACCGCCAGAACCTCCGGCACGCTCCGATAGTTCAGCTCGATCTTGAAAACCTGCGCATCCGGATAGCGCTCCGGAAAGGCCAGAATGTTTTTAAAGTTTGCCCCGCGCCACGAGTAGATCGATTGCGCGTCGTCGCCCACCACCATCACGTTGCGATGATGCACCGCGAGCGTGTCGATGAAGTCCGCCTGGATCTTGTTCGTGTCCTGATACTCGTCCACCAGAATGAACTGAAACTGCCGTCGATAAAACTCCGCGATCTCTTCGTGCTCTTTTAGCATCCGCAGCGTCTTCTCGAGCAGATCGTCGAAATCCATTGAGTTCGTCGATTTTTTCTTCCGCTCGTAGCGCGCGTGGACGTCCTTGATCTGCTCGATCAGCGGCAAAAAATACGGGAACTTCTCCGCTAGCAACTCCTCCATCGACCGCTCGGTGTTGACCGTGAAACTAAAAATATCCGCCAGCACATCGCCTTTCGGGAACCGGATTTCCTTCGGATTAATCCCCGCCGCCGAGACCACGGTATCGATCAGATCCTTCTGATCCTCGCGATCGAGAATCGTGAACCCGCTCGAATAACCGAGCGCGCTCCCATGCCGCCGCAGCATCCGGTTTCCGATCGAATGAAATGTCCCGCCCCAAAGCCCGCTCGCATCCACCGGCAATAAATTCGCCACCCGATCCAACATCTGCCGCGCCGCCTTATTCGTGAAAGTGAGCAAGAGGATGTTCCGCGGGTCCACCCCATTCTCGAGCAAATAGGCGACACGATATGTCAACGTCCGCGTCTTCCCTGAGCCCGCGCCCGCGATCACCAGCAGCGGCCCGGGCGACGCCGTCACCGCCGCGTGCTGCTGCGGGTTAAGTTCCGCCGCGTAATCGATTCGAATCCCCGTCGCCGAAGGAGCGCGCTGGAGAATATACTGGCGAGCCATGAAGCGGGTACCTGTAACGGCAGTCCACGGCCGTCGCAATTTTACGCCACGCGCCCCCGCGCGCGCTTAGCGCTTTTGATAAATCGCGAGCGAAGTCACCAGATCGATCGCGCGCTGCAAAACCACATCACGCGGCAGCGGCTTTTCCGCATTCTTGCGGCGCTGTGTGGCCTCGAGCGCATCGAGCTCGGGATTCTGACCTGCGAGCAAGGCCGCCTCGTTGAGATGCGGACGTTCGTGTTCGAAAACAAACGGGCTCATCCCGACCTGCACACTTTGCTGGAAAACCTGACGCTTGTCGGCTGTCGTCATTTCCACGGCAAGATCCGGCTTTAATCCGCCCGGGAAGATCGCCTTCCCTTCCGGCAGGACGGCTTCGCTCACGGCCGTCCGCAGGATTCGGCCGCCATTCAAAGGCAGATCGGAATATTCCACCGCGCGTCCCGCAGTCGGCTGCCCGATCAGGAGCGCCTTGTTGTAGTGCCGCAGATCGCCTGCGATCGCTTCCGCGGGTCCGGCGGTTTCGCCATCTACGAGGACGAGGAGCAAGCCCGTGTAAGCGGGATCGCGCTCGGACACAAAAGGCCGCTCCAATTTTCCAGCAGCGCGGCGCAGACTGAAAAGCGCTTTTCCCTTCCCGCAAAAACGTTTGGCGAACTCCGCCGCGGTCGCGAAATCGTTCGTGGCTCCGCTGGCGCGGAGGTCGACCACGACCGCGTCGATTTTCTTTGCCGGATAACCTTGTAGAGCCGTGTCCAGCGCCTGGAGATTTGCCGGAGTCAACGCGCCGAAACGCAGGTAGCCGATATGTCCCTCAATGACGTCGCTGTAAAAGGCGTCCGCTGTAGGCGAACCCTCTGCTCCCGAGACCGACAGGAGCAAGGCACCGCCGCCCAAACGATCGAGCACGCCGGAAAGCATGGCACGATTGAGTTCCGCTTCATTCAAAGCCGCGGGATTGATGTAATTGCTCTTTAACAATTGGATCACCTGCTGCAAATCCGCCGGCGCCATGCTGTTGATGATCGCCTCCGCGCTCGGCGCCGGGGAAGGAGTGACCGTCGGATTTGCAGGTGCCGCGGGCGGAGGCGTCGGGCTTTGCGCAAACGCCGCCAATCCGGCCCAGCAAAAAAAGAGCAGCGTGAGAAAAGAAGAAGCAGACCGGGACATCAATCGCCTGCGAGCTTAGCGCCAACCAGGCGAACGGCAATGTCGCGACGATAATAGGCGCCCTCGAACTCGATTTGGCTGACCGCCTCGTAGGCGCGCGCGCGCGCTGTTTCCATGGTGTCGCCCAAAGCGTTCACGGCCAATACCCGGCCGCCCGAGGTCACGATCTCGCCTTTTTCACTTCGTGTGCCGGCGTGGAAAACCTGCACGTCCGCCATCTTCCCCACCGCCTCCAGGCCGTGAATACGCTTGCCGGTTTCGTAGTGGCCCGGATAACCGCCCGACGCCATCACGACGGTCACTGAATATCGCTCGTCCCATGTCAGTGTCGTCTGATCGAGCGTGCCATCGATCGTCGCCTCCAGGAGCGGAAGCAGGTCGGATTGCAAACGCGGGAGAAGGGTCTGCGTCTCCGGGTCGCCAAAGCGGCAATTGAACTCCAAAACGCGCACGCCTTGCTCCGTCATCATCAGCCCCGGGAAAAGCAGCCCGCGAAAGTCCAGGCCGCATTCCGCCAGTCCCTTCACCAACGGCCGCATGATCTTGCGGTCTACGATTTCCCGCATCTCGGGCCCGCATAATTCCGTCGGGCTCACCGCGCCCATCCCCCCCGTGTTCGGTCCGGTATCGCCATCTCCCGCGCGTTTATGATCGCGGGCCGCTTCGAGCAAGCGATAGGTGCCGTCGCTGACGAAGGCATGGGTCGAGTATTCGGTTCCGGTGAGAAATTCCTCCACCACAATCCGCCTCCCAGCCTCACCGAAACGGCCCTCGTTCATCATGCCGTCGATCACTTCCACCGCTTCCTCCTGGTTTTCGGCGATCACCACTCCTTTTCCGAGCGCCAGACCGTCGGCCTTGATCACGAGCGGGTAATGTAAACGCGCGCAAAACTTGATCGCCGCCCCGCTCTCCTCGAATGCACCTGCCAGCGCGGTCGGGACCCGAAATTTCCGCATCATTTCCTTCGCGAAAATTTTAGACGACTCGAGCCGCGCCGCCGCTTTCGTGGGCCCGAAAACGCGCAAGCCTTCACTCATAAACAGGTCCGCCATTCCGGCGGCGAGCGCGTCATCGGGACCGATCACGGTGAGATCGATCCGGTTCTCTTTCGCAAAACGCGCTAACGCCGCTGCATCCGTCACCGGGATAGGAACATTTTCGCCCAACTGCGCGGTGCCGCCGTTTCCCGGAGCGCAAAAGACCTCGTTAACTCGTGAAGATTGCTTTAACTTCCAGGCGAGCGCGTGCTCGCGGCCGCCGCTGCCGACGACGAGAATTTTCACGAAAACAATACCTTCACTACCTCCAGCGTGGGATACTATTTCGGGAAAACAAGCATAATCCCAGATAAGTTGATCGGTTATTCCGGGACTGTTACTTAGAACCTCTTTCCCTCTAGAGAAGCACATGCCTAACCGTCGCCCTACCTACTCCGTCCTAAGTCCCGGCTGCCCATCCCGCCTCGTTTTGGAACGGATAGCCGACAAGTGGACGGCCTTGATTATTCAGGTGCTGGCTCGCGGCACCCTCCGTTATTCAGCCCTCCGTCGTGAGATCGGTGATATCTCGCAAAAAATGCTCACTCAGACCTTGCGCAGCTTGGAGCGCGACGGCCTCGTCCGGCGCAAGGTTCATCCCGGCGCCATTCCCAAGGTGGAATACTCGATTACTCCCCTGGGCCGCACCTTGCTCGGGCCCCTGCAAGGTCTCTGCCATTGGACGGAAAAACATCTCCCACAGCTGGAGGCAAACCGGCAGCTCGCCGCGCGCAAACCGAGCTAGCTCGTGCGTCGGCTATTTTTCCTTCTATCTCCTGCCTATGCGGGCGGACAACGCGCCCGCCTTCTCCTGAGCGAACGCGCACAGTTCGCGCTCGCGCAACGTTTGCGTAGCGCAAACCCACCCACTCTCGGCGAAGTCTTCACCTTCCTCAGCGGTCTTTATTTTCGCGGCAAGCTGGCTTACGCGAATGCCTTCGCAGCTCCTGCGGGCGGAGCCAACCGCCTTGTCATCACGCCGAACCGCGGTCTGCTTCCCATCGACACGCCGATTGGTCTGGAGGATCTAAAAAAGTTCGCCGAAGTCGACATCGCGGCCGACGATCCACGCTATCGGCGGCCGCTGGAACGTGACTTGCGAAAACTCGTTAGGCAAGCGGGCGCCGAGGCCGAATTCGTCCTCCTCGGTAGCGTCGCCACGGGAAAATATGTGGATGTTTTGCTGCAACATCTCGGCCCGCGCCTGCTCTTTCCGCGCGAATTCGTCGGCCGCGGCGATATGAGCCGCGGCGGCCTTCTTCTCCGCTGCGCGGTCGATGGCTGCGAACTCGATTACATCCCGGTCGCGGGTGCGGTGCGAACCGGTAAACGACC
>JBDUAE010000179.1:0-4791 GCA_040004805.1 Chthoniobacterales bacterium
GCGGACGATCTCGTGCCGGAAATTCAGCAGCGGCTCGAGTTTATGGAAAATGTCGGGCTCGGTTATCTCGCGCTCGGCCGTTCGGCCAAGACCTTGAGCGGCGGCGAATCGCAACGGATTCGGCTGGCGGCGCAATTGGGTTCGAATCTCCGCGGCGTTCTCTACGTCCTGGATGAGCCCACGATTGGCCTGCATCCGCGCGATAATTTGCGTCTGCTCGAAACGCTGACGGCGTTGCGCGAGAAAGGAAATTCGCTCGTGATTGTCGAGCACGATGAAGAAACGATGCGGCGGGCCGATCACATTATCGATCTCGGACCGGGCGCGGGAATGCACGGTGGCGAAGTGGTGGTGCAAGGCACGCTGGATGAAATAAAAGCGCACCGCACCTCGGAGACGGGACGCTGTCTGCGGGTGCCGATGCAACATCCGACGCGGAAAACGCGGCGGTCGTTAGGCGAGGTCGAGCAGTGGATCGAGATTCGCGGTGCGCACGCGCACAACTTGAAAAACGTGGACGCGCGTTTTCCAGTGAACCGGCTTTCCGTCATCACCGGAATCTCCGGTTCCGGGAAAAGCACCTTAATGCGCTCGGTCCTGCTCCCGGCGATTCGCGAACAGCTCGACCGCAAGAAAAAGGCTACGCGGGACTTGTTCGCCTCCATCGTAGGCGCCGATTCGTTCGAGACGGTTTACGAAGTGGATCAGTCGCCGATCGGGAAAACTTCGCGCTCGACCCCGGCGACTTACATCAAAGTCTTCGACGAAATCCGGAATCTTTTTGCGCAACTGCCGGTGGCGCGGGTGCGTGGTTACACCGCGAGTCGCTTCTCTTTCAACACCGAAGGCGGTCGCTGCGAGACCTGCAAAGGCCAGGGCGTGATCAAGCTTGAGATGAGCTTTCTCCCCAGCAGCTACCATCCCTGTGACGACTGCGGCGGGCGGCGTTACAACCCCCAGACCCTCGAAGTTCTGTATAACGAAAAGAGCATCGGCGACGTCATGGAAATGACGATCGAGCAGGCGGCGGATTTCTTTGCCGCGAACCAGAAGATCGCGCGTCCGCTGCGGCTGTTGGTCGATACCGGTCTCGGTTATCTGAAGCTGGGCCAACCCAGCCCGACCTTGAGTGGAGGCGAAGCGCAGCGCTTGAAGTTAGTCACGGAATTAACCCGCGGGATCGGCCGCGCGCAGAACGAGCGTCTGCGCAAAATGCGGAAACCGAAGTCGACGCTCTATCTATTAGAAGAACCAACCATCGGCCTGCACATGGCCGACGTGGAATTATTGCTCAAGGTCCTGCATCGGCTCGTGGATGAAGGGAACACCGTGATCGTGATCGAGCATAATCTGAGCGTGATCGCGGAAGCCGACTACATCATCGATATCGGCCCGGAAGCCGGCGCGGAGGGCGGAGAGATCGTGGCGGTGGGCACGCCCGAGGAGGTGGCGAAAAATCGAATCAGCCGAACCGCGCCGTTCCTGCGCGAAGTGTTGGCTCCTCATCGCGAGAAGGTGCCCCTCGCGCAACTAGAGCCGATGTGAGATCCCTCGGCCGTCGGCGCGGCTCGGGATGACTTGTGTGCGCGTTCGCGACATTCGCTCGACGCGCGCGAGCCTTGCGGCGATAAGACGGGACTCACCGTGCACGCGCTCGCTTACTACCTCGACAATCTCAATCCCTTCATCTTTCACGTCACCGAGACGTTCGGGCCGCGTTGGTACGGGATGGCGTATGTGATGGCGTTCATTTGCGGCTACGCCCTTCTTTCCTGGCTCGCGAAACGCGGCTACGCCGACCTGAAAGTGGCGCAAGTCGGCGACTTCATTACCTGGGCGGCGCTTTTCGGCGTCATGGTCGGTGGCCGGCTCGGCTACGTGCTTTTCTATAAACCGCAGATGCTGCGCGATCCGGCGTCGATCTTCCGGATTTGGGAAGGCGGCATGTCGAGCCACGGCGGCATTATTGGGCTGGCTCTTTTCACGTTCTACTACGCGCGGAAGCACAAGATTTCGTACCTGAATTTAGGCGACAACCTCTGTGTCGTGGCGCCGATCGGCCTGTTCTTTGGGCGCTGCGCCAACTTCATTAACGGCGAACTCTTCGGCCGCCCCGCGCAGGTTCCGTGGGCCGTGCAATTTCCGAAGGAACTCCTCGAGCCCGGCACCTCGGCGCAGGCGGATCATGTCTTGGCTTTGGCCCAGAGCGTCGATCCAGGCCTGCGCTCCGTCGAGAGCGTGATCGCGGCCGCGCAATCCAATCCGCAGCTCGAGCAAATCTTGCGTACGGTTCTCACTCCGCGTCATCCTTCGCAGATTTACGAAGGCCTCGTCGAAGGCGTGCTCCTGTTTTCAATCCTCTGGATTGTGCGCACGAAGACGCGCCAGCCGAACGGCGTCCTCACCGGTTTGTTTCTCGTCTGCTACGCCATCGGCCGCATCATTGTGGAAAACTTCCGCGAACCGGATGCGTCGCTCATCGGGCCGTTCACGCGCGGCCAATTTTTTTCCTTCTTCCTCATCGCGCTCGGGATTGGCTTCATCGTCGCGGCGCGGATGCGGCCGGTCTATCCGCAGAAGCTGGAATGGCGGCCTTGAATTTTTTGACCGACGTCCGCCGCGCTGTCGGCTAAATTCGCGCGATGCTTCCTCTCCAAATGTTGGCGGCGGGCGGGCTGCTCTTCGCCTTCGAGCACGCCACGGTCGCGGGGAAGTTCGTGCTCGGCTGTCTGCTGGTTGGCTCGATTTTCAGTTGGTCGATCATGGTCACGAAGCTGCGCGTGGTCCGGTTCGCCTGGAAACAATCGGCCCGCTTCCGTGAGGCTTTCCGGCAGGATCGGCAGCCGCTCCGGCTCTTCGAAGGGCACGCGCGTTTTCCGGGGTCGCCGCTGTTTAATGTTTACCGCGCCGGTTGCCAGGAGATGGCGTTTCACCTCCTCGGCTCCGCCGAAGTGGATGAAACTTTTCGGGCACGCCTCGGCTCCGCGGAAAAGATCACGCCCGCGCAAATGGGTGCGGTCAACGCCGCCATGGAACGCGCCGTCGGCGAGACCGCGCTCGGTCTCGAATCGCAAATGATTCTGCTCGCGAGCGCGGTCAGCGGCGCGCCCTTCCTCGGATTGCTCGGCACGGTTTGGGGCGTGATGGACACGTTCACTGATGTCGCGGTCGCCGGGTCGTCTAATTTAACCACCATGGCGCCCGGCGTTTCCGGCGCGCTCATTACCACGGTGATGTCGCTCTGCGTCGCGATTCCGGCGATGTTTGGCTACAACTTTCTCGTCACCAGCATTCGCGGCATGATCGTGGAGATGGATAACTTCGCGGCCGAACTCGCCTCCGAGTTCGAGCACAAATACGTCGATCACACCGCGCGCGTGCAGGAGTATCCGCGATGAGACGCTACTCTCAGCGCACCAGCCTCTCGACCCTTTCTGAGATCAACGTCACGCCGTTGCTCGATCTCGCGTTCGTCCTGCTCATCATTTTCATCATCACCACGCCGCTGCTCGAAAACAGCGTGAACCTTTCCGTTCCCTCCAGCAGCGCCGCGACCGCGCCGGTGGACCCGGCAAAAGTGCAAACCGTCTCGATCGATCGCAACGAGGTGCTGAAGTTGAACGAGGAGCCGCTCGATGCCGCGACGCTGGAATCGCGCCTGGTCGCGCTGCGGCAGGCGAACCCGGAGGTCGCGGTCGTGATCCGGCCGGACCGCGAATTGCCCGTGCAAAAACTGGTGCAAGTGATGGATGTTTTGCAGCGCGCGCAGATCGCGCGAGTGGGCATCGCGACCCGCAACGAAGCGCCCTAACGATGCCGCGCGAGATCCGTTTCTGGCGAAACGTGGTCCTGGTCGGCCTGGCCCACGTCGCCGCCGTGGTGGGCTTGGTGCGTTGGGGCGGTGGAGCGTCGCCGCCACCGCGATCCGCCGTGACTTGGATGGCCGCGCCCGCGGTGGCTGCTCTTCCGCCGGTCGCGGCTTTGCCCGAGGAAACACCGGAGCCGTCGCCCGAGCCGGAGACGATTGCGGAAGAACCGACGCCGCCCCCCGCGACTCCGGTCCCGAGCGAAATTCCGCTCTCGACGCCCACGCCCTCCGCGCCGCCTACTCCGAAACCGAGCGCAACGCCGAAGCCGTCTCCGGCTCCGAAGAAACAGCCGACACCGCAAACGAAATCGAAGAAAAAGAAGACTCCGAAGCCCGAGCCGACGCCGAAAAAGAAGAAGGCGACCCCGCCAAAAAAAGCCGCCATCGTTGCGGTAATTCCGGTGAAGGAAAGCGCTGGCGATTCCAGTAGCGCCGGCCACGGCACGAAATCCGGCGCGGCCGAGTTCAATTGGTACGGCAACATGTTGCACGACCGTTTTTTCGGCGCGTGGGTCCAGCCGCAGACAGCGTCCGCCACGGGCGCGACCATGTTTGCCCTAGTCGAGTTGCGGATTGAGAAAGATGGCCGCGTCTCGAATTTCCGGATCGTGCGCTCCTCAGGAAACGTGGTCGTCGACGAATCGGTGGAGGCCGTCGGAAAGCGCATTCTCAAGGTGGACCCGCTTCCCGCCGGGCTGGCCTCGAACGGGCCCTACGACGTCCGAATCCGGTTCGAGCTGGATGTCGAGTAGGGGCGGAACGTCCGTTTTTGCGGGTAACGGCCAGCCTTTATTTGAGCAGCGCGAGCGAGCGACCTTCCCGACCGTCGATCTGCGCGAGGGTGCATTGGGCGGGCGCCTTGTCCTTTCGCCAACGCACGATCTTCGTGCCGTGCCGGAAACGGCCCCCGGTAAAGTGATCGT
>JBDUAE010000180.1:0-4791 GCA_040004805.1 Chthoniobacterales bacterium
CATCGGAGGCATTTACGGTGCCATTGCCGTTGGTGTCGCCGAGGAGGACGCCCATCGTGGCCGTGACCGCAGCGCTGGTGTTGCCGAAGGTGTCCGTCACGTTCGTTAGGTTTAATCCCACGCTCTGCGCGTTCGTCACGCCGGTCAGGTTAACGACGTACTGGTGGGTGTCGCTCCCGATCGCGCTGCTGCTGACCGATCCTGTCCCGCTGGTGACCGCCGCACCCGTCACGCTGGCGAGCGGGTTCGTGAAGGTAAACACGATCGTGTGATCGCCGTTAGCGCCGCCTGTCCGGCATTCGATTCCCGGTAGTGTGATATCGAAAGCACCGAGGGACGCGTGGACCTTCCGCGAGGCCGCGCTCACGAGCGAGAGGGGCTGCGAAGCGGCCACCACGAGAAAGGCGGCATCGCTCGGGATGCCATTAGCAAAGACCGTGACCAGCGCCGAACCTGCGGGGAAACCGATCACGGCGGCGGAAGAAAAGCTCGTGCCGGACCAGCCTGCAGCCGGGTCGACCGGGAGAAAGACCGTTTGGCCGCTCTCCACGCTCCGCAGCTGCACCAGCGGGTAATTGGTGGACGAATCCTGCGTGCTTCCGCTCGAGGCTGGAGAGATTCCCTGGAAACGGGCGCCAGTAAGCAGGAGGCTGCTACCGTTCGTCAGCGGCGAGTTGAGGCCAGCGATTCCCGGCTGCCAAGTGGGCCGAAGAAAGCCAAGACCTACGTCGTAAAGCTCGACGCCGGCAGTCCCCGTGGTGATAATCCCTCCTGCGGCGAGGATCTTGCCGTTGGGCAGCAAGGTTGCGGTATGGTATTCACGCGCACTCTGGAGATTCGTAGTCGCGCTCCAGGTTCCGCTCGCGGGATCAAACAATTCTGCGCTCCCCACGTCGCCCGCCTGGACCTGACCTCCACCAGCTGCGAGCACCCTTCCGTTAGGCAGCAAGGTCGCACTCGGCCCAGCGCGAGCGGTCAAGAGGTTGCCAGCGGGCGTCCATCCGCCACTCGTCGGGTCGTAGACCTCCGTACTGGCGAGAACGGTGCCATTATACCCTCCGGTGACGAGAACCTTCCCGTTCGGCAGTAATGTCGCGGGAAAAGTATCGCGAGCGAAGTTCATGCTACCGGTCGCAGTCCACACCCCAGTTGCCGGATCGTAGAGTTCCGCATTGCCCACGGGATTGAAAGAACTGTCGTCGCCTCCCGCCACCAGCACCTTCTCGTTCGGCAGCAACGTGGCTACCTGGAGATAGCGGGGGGAGGTAAGACCACCGGTGGACGTCCACATTCCGCTCGCGGGATCGTAAAGCTCCGCGCTCGCAAGCAGATTGCTTCCGTTGGTGTATCCGCCAGCTACCAGCACTTTTCCGTTGGCGAGCAAAGTCGCTGAGTGCCAGGCGCGCCCCGTGATCAGGCTCCCAGTTGCCGTCCAGTTTCCGCTCGCAGGATCATACAACTCGGCGCTCCCAAGAACACTGCCGTTAGTCCCGCCGACGACGAGTACTTTGCCGCTGGGCAACAAGGTCATGGTATGCCGGTTCCGCCCAGTCGCGAGGCTGCCCGTGGCGGACCAGGCATCGATCGCCGGATCGTATAACTTCGCCGTTGCCAGATAACTGGGAGAGGAGTTACTCCCGCCAGCGGTTAGAACTTTGCCATTGGGCAGCAAAGTTGCCGTGTGGTGAAATAAAACGCTGCCGATAGGGCCCGCTGTCGCCCAACTGCCGCTGGCCGGATCAAACCGCTCCGCACTGGACAGAGCCACGCCGTTGCTCACTCCACCCGCGACCAGCACGTTTCCGCTGGGGAGCAATATCGCCGTATACCTTTCGCGTGCGGCGGCCAGACTTCCGGTCGTGGCCCACGTGCCACTTGCCGGATCGTACAATTGAGCGGTGGCTTGCGGGATGGTGTTGTTAGTCCCACCGGCTACGAGGAGTTTTCCATTCGGAAGCAATGTTGCCCGATGCGATTCACGCGGGCTGCCCATGGGGCTGGTGCCCGACCAGATGCCAGACGCAGGATCATAGAGCTCCGCGCTCGCCAGATCACTGCCATTATAACCTCCGGCTGCCAGAACCTTCCCGCTGGGCAGCAAGGTCGCCGAGTGTCCATAGCGAGCCGCCCCGAGACTGCCAGTGGTCGTCCGCATCGGGCCCGCGCTGGAATACAACTCCGCCGTCCCGACATATAGGCCGCTATTGAACCCTCCTGCGAGCAGCACTCTGCCGTCGGGCAGCAAGGTTGCCGTATGATTAGAGCGGGCAGTCGCAAGGCTAAGCGTAGGCGTCCACGTTCCGTTTCCCGGAGTGAATACCTCCATACTCGCCAAATAGCCGCCACCGGTGCCACCCCCAGCGACCAACACTTTGCCGTTAGGCATCAAGGTTGCGGTATGTGAATAACGCGCCGCGCCGAGGTTCCCCGTTGCCGTCCAGACCCCGCTGGCCGGGTCATACAGCTCGGAACTCGCGAGAACGTTGCTGCCGTTATAACCTCCGGCTACTAGCACTTTCCCGTTCGGCAGTAACGTCGCGGTATGTAGGAATCGTCCGCCACCAAGGCTACCCGTGGGAGTCCATGTTCCCTTCGACGGGTCGTAGAGTTCCACGGTCGCGAGAGCACCGGCGCTGTTTTGCCCACCCGCGACCAGCACCTTCCCGTTTTGGAGCAACGTCGTGGTTTGGTCGTAACGCGCACTTATCATGGACCCGGTAGGACCAAAAGTGAAGGGCGCGCCCAATGCGGACTGCGCCAGGGTCAAGCCGAGGCCAAGAACAAGCAGCACCGACTTCATCTCCCGCAAAACCAGAGAGGCCGTCGCTTGATGGCCGGCATGCGACGCGGGAAATTGTTTCATGATCATGTCAGATGTGGGCGGAGCAATTCCGCTTTCCCCGTAAGCATCTCGATTATAAGACGATTTGCCAAGATAATTCGAGGGAGCTTCCTATGGTTCCAACTTCTATGCGACGCCGGCTTTCCCTTTGAAAAATAACGGCAGGCAAGCCCGAGCGAAGCGAGGAACGCTTACATTGCTTGAACAACCTCCCCTGATGAGATTGCCACGCATTGCACCCGGCGGCGTCAGGAGATCATGGAACGCGAATGCCTCCTCGCCGCCTTCGAAATGGTGCAGCGATACGCCGCTAACGGCCACGCTCCGAGCCCCACCCAACTCGGCGCGCTCGTTTCGACCCTGACATTTGCCCCAGCCGGCGCAGTGCCCGCCCAACCCCCTCTGGTGCTCCCGCCCCCACCCGCTCCTTCATCCGCGTTACGGCCCTTGTCCATGAGCGCCCTAGTGAGCGCGACGTTTCTGTGATAGCCCTGCGGACGCAGGGAGAGCGCGAGATACCAGTGCGGAGTCGGAGGAGATCTGTGTAATCAGCGGATGAAGCCGGAACGCTGCGTGGTCCGTGTGGCCAACATGATGAGGGTAGCGCGGTCGCCGGCATGTCCGCATCAGTTCGTGGCGAACGCGGCTGGCATCGTGGCAAAAGCGTCGCCCAGTGCGATGAGTTGACGCGTCCTTTTAATGAGGTGACGCGTGTCTTTCGTCCGGTTAACTCCAGCTGCCTCCTCCTCTCACGGCCAACCGCTCTCGAGCGTTCACGGCTTGGCGGCGGCTTTCGGCATAACCCCGACCTTTTGGGCGAAGGCGATGAAGCGCGGGTCGTCCTGGTAGGCGCGGAGGAAAGGATCCTGCAGCATCTGGGTTACTCCCGAGTCGTGCGTCGTCCAAGCGTGCTCCAGCCACTCGAACATTTTCTCCGGTTCCCGGCGCATCGCGTAGACGGTGGCGATCTGGACGGCGGAGTCGTCGCCGTTTTCGTCGATCAGTTTTTTCAGGGCGGCGTCGGCCTCGGCGCGGTCGCCGTGGGCGAAGTAGGCCAGCGCCAAGGCGTAGGTGCGCCAGAAGGGATCGGTTTCCTGTTTCGCTAATTCCACCGCGGCGCCGGCGTGGCCGCGCAGAATCTGGGTCATCGCCAGCTGGGTGTAGCTGGTGGCGAACTGCGGCTGCAACTCGATCGCCTTGTGCACGGCCGCATCGGCTTCGTCGTAGCGGCCGAGCGCGGTGAGATAGGTGGCGAGGTTCGTGTAGAATCCGGCGCGTAAGGGCTCGAGCACAATCGCGCGCTGCGTGATGACGACCGCTTCGTCGAGCCGGCCCAGCGTGGAGAGCAGGCTCGCGAGACTGGCCGTGGCCGCCGCATTCTGTGGCGCCAGCTCAATGGCGCGGCGATCCTGCGCTTCTGTGCCGGCAAAATCAAAATCGAGCATGGTCAGAATCCCGCCTTGGGCGAGATGGGCCTCGGCGAGGTTCGGGTCTAGCTCGAGGGCCCTTTTGGCCGAGGCGCGGGCTTTAGCGATCGCCTCTTGTCCTTCTTTGCTCGTCATACTACCGAAAGCGGTGGCGAGATTCATCGCGGAGGAGGCCAGCCTGGCATAGGCAAGCGCGTAATGCGGATCGAGCCGGATTGCCTCTTCGTAATAGCCGATCGCCTTGCGGATGTCGTCGCCGGTGCGGCGATAGGAGTAAAAATTTCCCTGCAAGAGGGCGTTATAGGCCTCGACGTTCTGGTTCGACGGCGTGGCCGCGGTGGTCAGCAGCATGGCCTGCCCGTTGCTCCCGAGGAGCGCGACCTTGAGCTCCTTCGCCACCGCTCCCGCGATCTCCGATTGCACCGCGAAGATGTCCTTCAGGTCCCGGTCGTAGGTGTCGGACCAGACATTGGCGCCATCGCCGGATTTGATCAGCGCCACCGCGATGCGGACCCGATCGGC
>JBDUAE010000010.1:0-16242 GCA_040004805.1 Chthoniobacterales bacterium
GACATCAACGTGGGCCAGCCGGACTTCTTTAAGGGGATGAATGACCTCGTGCGGAGCGCCTCGCTAGACGATTGGAAAACCTATCTTCGCTGGCATTTGATCCACGCCGCCGCGGCCGAACTCTCGAGCGATTTCGTGAACGAGAATTTTAAGTTCTTCGGCAACACCCTGACGGGCGCGAAGCAGTTAAAACCGCGCTGGAAACGCGTGGTCTCGTCGACGGATGAGGCCCTCGGTGAAGCGCTCGGAAAACTTTACGTGGCGGATTATTTCCCGCCGGAATCCAAGGCGCGGATGACGGAACTGGTAAACAACATCCGCGAGGCAATGGCCGATAGCATCAAGTCCCGCGATTGGATGGACGACGCGACTAAGCAAGAAGCGCTGAAAAAGCTGGCCGCATTTTCGGTCAAGATCGGCTACCCGGATCACTGGCGCGATTATTCGGCCCTGAAAATCGATCGAGGGCCTTACGTATTGAACGCGGCCCGCGCCAACACGTTCGAGACCGCCCGACAATTGGCGAAGATCGGCAAGCCGGTGGACCGGAGCGAATGGGGCATGACGCCGCCGACGGTGAACGCCTACTACAATCCGAACATGAACGAAATCGTGTTCCCGGCCGGAATCCTGCAGCCGCCGTTCTTTAACGCGAAAGCCGATGATGCAATCAACTACGGTGGAATCGGCGCTGTCATTGCGCATGAAATCACCCACGGTTTCGACGATCAGGGGCGGCAGTACGACGCTGAAGGAAATCTGCGCGATTGGTGGACGAAAGAATCGGCTGAGAAATACAAAGAGCGCGCGGACAAGATCGTGAAGCAGTATTCATCCTACGAGCCCCTGCCCGGCATGCATATCAACGGCGAGCTGACGCAGGGCGAGAACATCGCCGATGACGGCGGAGTGAAGCTGGCCTTCGCGGCACTGCAGAAAGTGCTAAAAGACAAGCCGCAGGAAAAGATCGACGGGTTCACTCCGGATCAACGGTTTTTCCTGGGCTGGGCGCAGGTCTGGCGGGCAAACACGCGCGACGAGGCGATGAAATTGCGGCTTAACACCGATCCGCACTCGCCCTCGAAGTTCCGGTGCAATGGTCCGCTCTCGAATTCGCCCGACTTCAAGAAGGCGTTTAATTTGCCGGATAAATGCCCGATGGTCCGGCCAGCGGATCAAATCGTGAGTATCTGGTAGGTCTCAGGACCCGACTAAAATCCCAACCGCCGCTTGTTCGCCGTTCGCGAGCAAGCGGCGGTTTTTTGTTGACCAGACGCCCGCAGAACGGGGCACGACGGAGGAGTGAGTGACGCTTTCTTTATAATTTCCATAACTCTGGAACAGCTCCTGCTCAAGTGCACAACCGAATCCGACGCGCCGCGTTCGGCCAGTGGTCGAGCTCTCCTGCTTGTGCGTGGATTCGAATAACTGACCAACCAAATTAGACAACTTATCTTCGTGAACAAAAAGCATCTCACTCTCAGCCTGGCTTCCGCCGCCGTCCTCGCCCTCCTGGCGGGCGCTACGCCGCAAGCTAACGCTCAAACCTACACCGTGACCGATCTCGGGGTCTTGCCGGCGAAGAAGGCCAGCAGCCCGACGGCAATCAATAACCAGGGAAATATCGTCGGCTCCTCAATGTCTGATGAGAGCGATTCGCTCGCCTTTGTCTACAATAGCGATAAAGGACAAATCGGCGCTCTCGGCGACGTCCTCGCCGACAGCGTGACTCGCGCGTTCGGCATCAATGACGCTGGAGTAGCCGTGGGCGACTCGAGCTTCGGAGGCGCTGCCTTCGGTCCTTCCCCATTCGTCCACGCTGCCCTTTTCTCGAACGGCAATTCGGCCGACCTCGGCTCTTTGACGCCGGGCGAATACAGCCGCGCCAACGGGATCAACCTCGCTGGGACGGTGGTGGGTTTCGCCGGTCCGAAAAAAGACAGCAGTGCGTCACGAGCGTTCGTTTGGACCGCCAATAGTGGCATGATCGATCTCGGAACGCTCGGGGGCGACTACGCCCAGGCCTTCTCGATTAACGACGCCGGATTCATCACCGGCTCCGCCTCCACGGCCGACGATAAGACCGGCCAAGCCGCGTCGACCATGCACGCGTTCCTCTACCAGTATAGCAACAACGGGCTCGCTCGCCCAATGCGCGATCTCGGCACCCTCGGCGGGGCTTCGAGCTACGGCGTCTTCGTTAATGCGAACAGCCATGTCGTCGGCTATTCGCTTACTTCCGAAGGCCGGATGCACGCTTTCCTCCATGCGGGCGGGAAGATGGCAGACCTCGGATCACTCGGCGGAAAAAATTTCCAGAGCGACCAGAGCTTTGCGCTCGGCGTAAACGCAGCCGATCAAGTAGTCGGCTACACCTACCTCCCGGATGATAATGCCGGAGCTGTCTATCCGCCGCCGCAGCCGGTTGCGTTCATCTACCAAAACGGGGTCATGACGGACCTGAACACCTTGATCGAATCCGCCGCGAAGACCTACATCATTGATTCGGCCGTCGCCATCAATGACAGGGGACAAATCACCGCGCACGCCATGGATCGCAGCAGCAACAGCGTCCACGCTGTGCTGTTGACGCCCCGCCTGACCTACCCGCCGCAAGGTGGCGTTCGCGGTTCCGCGAAACGGTAAAACTCGCGCACTGCTAGAAACACAAACCGCCGCTCGCTGTCCAGGACACGAGCGGCGGTTTTGCGTTCCCGGGCCTACCGGAGAAATCCTACTCCAGCGCAATCTTTCCGCCCCAGGACAAAATCTTCGCCTTGGTGCCGGCGGCCTCGGCTTCCTTGATCTCGCCGTTGCGATTGTAAAAGAGGGAAAGGCTGGTCCAGCCAATCTGGTCGTTAGGCCGGAGTTCGGTGGCGCGCTTCCCGGCTTCGATCGCTTCGGGAAAGCGGCCCACCTTCATCAACGCCATCCCCAGCGCGTGCCAGCCATCGAAGAATGTCGGATCTAACTCGACACAGCGCCGATACTTCTCGATCGCGCTTTCCAGCTCACCGATCGCGAGATCGCCGTTCGCATCGTCGAAAATATCCTCCAGGCTTTCCATCCTCAGGATGGTCGCGGTTAGCCGGCGTCCGGCTCGCCCGCGGGCTCAGCCGTCGGCTTGATCCCCGCCTCGCGCCGCTGTTCCTGCAGCCATTCGTAAAACGCGATCTCACGTTTTCCTTGCACCGATCGACTGACGAAATCGGCTTTCGTCTTCTCGTAGTTTGCCGGATCGGGCGGGTCACGTTTTTCCAACACGGCCACCACTCCGCCAGTAGCCGTGGGCAGGAAATTGGATACCTCCCCCGCCTTCAATTCTGCCACCGCGCCCTTGATCATGGGGAGATCGGGCGACTCCGGTTGCGGTGGTTTGTTCGGCTCGATTTTCGGCTGCATGGCATCGGCTAACGCAAAGGGTGGAATCTTTTCGCTGGGCAGCCCGGTTTTCTGTAGAGCGGCATCGAGCGGTGTTCCGGCTTTGAGGGCATCGCGCAAAGTCTTGACTGCGGCCGCGCCTTTCGCAGCCAGCAACTCGCTCACCTTTTGTTTCTTTAACAGGTCGACGATTTTTGGTTTGGCGGCTTCCAGAGAAAGCGGTTCCGGTTTCTCCACCTTCAGCAAGTGCAAGATCACAAAGCTGTCCTTGGCCTGAAGCGCGTCGCTATTCGGTTCGTCGGGCTTCAGATTAAACGCGGCCTCCCCTAACTGCGCCGTGGCGCTGAGGGCAGGATCAACCTGAGCCCTCGTGAACAGTCCAGTCGTCGCTACCGGCAACTGGAATTTCGCCGCCACCTGGTCGAATTGCGCGCCCTTCTCTAGCAGTGCTTGATTGAAATCGTTCGCCTGATCCGACAATTTCTGGAGCACTTCCACCCGCTCTTTCCCCGCTAATTTCGCCTGCGCTTCGCTCAGACCAAAGGTGACAAAACCGACCTGGCGTTTCTCTTCGCTCACGAGCTGGGCCTTATGCGTTTCGTAATATTTTGCCACATCCTCGTCGCTCACCTGCGCCTCTTTCGCGAGGTCTTCGCTCTTCACTCGCACGACCGCGACGCTCAGTTTTGCGTAGGCCTTCTCGTAATTTTCCTTCACTTCCGCTTCGGGCACGGTCGCGCCGACGGAGACGAGGTCTTTCAATTTCAGGAAAATAAGCTGATCGGCCGCGAGCTCTTCGATCTGCGCTTCGCGGAAGCCCATCGAGGGAAGAACGTTCTGGGTGAACTGGTTATATTTCTCTAAATCGAAACCCTTGTCGCCTTGAAACGGCGCCAGCGTTCTGACGACGTCCGCTACATCGCCGGCCGCCGGAACGATCCCGAGTCGCTCAGCTTCGTAATGCAAAATGAGATGGTTCCAGGTGAAATCCATCCGCGCGTCGTTCTCTGATCTCGCCCCGGCAATCATTCCCTGGAGGAAAGTGATCATCCCCAAATCGCGCGCCAGATCGAAGAGATGGGCCCCGCGTTGGAAGTCCACCCGGGAAACGGCACGGCCATGAAAATTCCCCAAGTCCGCGTGATCGATCGCACCCACATTGGAGTTGCTGAAGTAGAAAACGAACGGGATGCAAAGGAGCGCGATGACGATCCAAAGGCCTTTTTGATTCTTACGGAGGATGTTGATCATAGGGAAATGAGGTGCCGCCAGCTTTTGGCCGACAGCAAAATCGGGAAACGAAAGCTGGAAGCTTGCGCCCTAAAGTCAATCTCCGAAGGAGATCTCGACGTCGCGAGCGGTTTGCACCATCTCGCCGTCCGGTGGCACGAGGCGGAGGCGATTGACCGCGTCGGCTATTGGCACATGTCGCACCTGGTAATTTTGGTAGCTCACCATTGAGCCAAATTGTTTCTCCGCCACCAGACGGACGGCCTTAACGCCGAAACGCGTTCCTAAAATTCGATCCAGCGTCGTGGGGGCGCCGCCGCGCTGGAGGTGACCCAAAACCGTGCAACGCGTCTCCCGGCCGGAGCGGGCTGCGATTTCCGCCGCGACCACGCCCCCAATTCCACCGTAGCGATCCTCTCCGCTATCCGCCCGGCGTTTGACCGCCTGGCCGTGCGCCGGGCACGCGCCTTCCGCGACCACGACTAACGAGTAGACACTGCCTTTCGCCTCCCGTCGCTCAATCGCCGCGATGATTTTCTCATAATCGAACGGAATCTCGGGAATCAGAATGATGTGCGCGCCGCCCGCGATCCCACCGTGCAACGCGATCCAACCGGCGTGCCGTCCCATCACCTCGAGAATCATGACGCGTTTGTGGCTCGTGGCCGTGGTATGCAAGCGGTCCAACGCATCCGTGACTGACGCGACCGCTGAATCAAAGCCAAACGTCATCGCGGTCGCGGCCAAATCATTGTCGATTGTTTTCGGGACACCGATGCAATTAATCCCGGACTCTTGTAATTGCAGCGCCGTCGTCATCGACCCATCACCACCAACGATGATCAAGGCCTCGACCCGCTCTCGGTCGAGGACCGCGCGCGCTCCGGCAATCACGTCGGCGGCGATGACCGCTTTTTCGCCCGCGCCCACTTTGGCGATGAAGTGCCCACGGTTGGTGGTGCCGATCATAGTCCCGCCGCGAGGCATGATCCCGCTGGTACTATGACGATCCAGGACGATGAAGTTCCCGGGCGGCAGCAAACCCTCGAAGCCATCGAGAAACCCGAGAACTTCGAAGCCCAGCTTCTCGCCCGCGAGCGCAACGCCGCGGAGGACTGCGTTCAGCCCGGGGCAATCGCCACCGCTCGTTAGAACTGCGATTCGGGCTTTCATCCCCTCGCCCGCGTCACAGCTCAAATCACCTTCTTTGGTTCAACCTTCCGGCCGCCGGCTGCCCACTGCTCGTAAAGCTGCCAGCCTTGCGCGAGCAAAGCGCGGCCTTCGCCGAAGCGATCCGAGCTGCCGAGGATAATGATGATCAGATTTCGCGGAATCACGGTGGTGCTGGTGGGACTGTGCTTAATGATTTCAGCCTCCCGCTGCGCGGACAAAATCAGACAATCCCCCGCGGCCGCAGTCCGCCCCGTTTTCACTCCATCGACGCCATCGCTGCCTAACAACTCGTTGGTGTTGCGGAGAACGTAGTCCTGCTGTTTGCCGGCGCGCTGAAAGGAAATCTGGCGTTCCTTTTGCGAAACATAAAAGCGAAAGCCCGGCTTGTTCATCGCGTAACGGGTCAGGCGTGCCAGATCCAGCGCTGTCGAATACGGGACGGGCTTAACCCCGGTATCGATGCCGTGCGGATTAACAAAAAGGGTGCGCTCCATCCCGAGCGTTTTTGCGAGGGCATTCATCTGGCTCACGAAGAGCGCCACGGCCGATCCGTTGCCCGACGAGGGCACCACCGCGCGCAAGGACTGACCGACATGATCGGCCAGGGTGTAGGCCGCGACGTTATCCGACTGCACGAGCGCGGCGTAAAGAAGATCGCGCAGCGTCACGGAATCGCCGGGTTGGAAGCCCACCATGTTCTCACCGCCGCTTGCGAACGCTTCCGGGGGCACCGTAGCAACCTGTCCGAGATCGCCGCCTTTTTTTTCGGCCCAATCGAGGACGACCATCGCCATCGCCACTTTCGTCAGGCTACCGATTTGCCTTTTCCGCTTCGGCTCCCGCTGCTGCAGGATATAGCCGGTCTTGGAATCGACGATGACGAAAGCCTGCGCACCCCACGTGGCACGAGCCGCTCCGAGGGTAAGAGCCAGGAACAGCAGACAGGCGGAGAAACGGACGCGCGAAGTGGGAGTTTTCAAAGTCGCTCGCAACTTAAGGGCCGCGCTTTTCTGCGCAACCCGCAACCCCGCAAACCGCCAGCCGTTCGCGGCTGGTCGGACCAATTATCCGCAAGTTTTAGCGCAGCGCTACGCTGGAGCGACTGCCGAAACGATGCGCGTTAGGCGACAAGACGAGATAAATTCGCTCGGCCGCATTTTCCAAGTCAAACGGTGTCGCTTTTCCCAATCCGCTGGCGCGAATCGTGCCGGCCGGACCTTGCAGTCGGCTTCCGCCCGCGACGTCGAATTCATAAACCACAGCGCCTTTTTCCACGTCGGTTATTTTGACATGCATGGCAATGAAGGAGCGTCCCGCGCCAAAGTGTCCAGCAAAGAAGCGTCCGAGCGGACTTCCACCGTCTACGGCGCGAAAGTCGCCTTCCACCAGCCAACCGATCCGCGGCGTTTCGTTGTCGGCTATGATTCGCGCCGGCGCCATTTTCTCGAGCGATTCTTTGAGCGAACCGGCGAAGGAAACCGGCACTAATGCCTTGCGGATGGGCATTTCGCCCTCGGAAGCCGCCTCGTCGCCGGTAAAGGTCGCGTTATCGATGCAGAACGGACGAATATAAATCGCCTTCGGATCGTGTGCGCCCACGCCGCAGGTGATCATGTGAATGCCGGAGCCGTAATCCTTGGCGTCGATGGCTGCGGTGCCCCCGGCGGTCGCGACATCCGTCTTGTAGACGAATGTATCGGCGCAGGAACAAAGAAGAAGGCTACTGGAGAGAAGGGCTAAAACGGATTTCATAGTCGGTTATTTTTTCTTTCCCACTGGCGCACCTCAACGGCCCACCAGACGGATGGTTGCGGGTTTGTGATGCAACTCTCGTGCCGCGGCCCGCGGAAAGTTACACCCGCCGCCGCTAGATTTAACCGGCCGCCGTTTTCCGCGCCACGTAGACCGTGCTGGCGGAAGTAGTTTCCAAAAGCGGGTTCGCGAAAGAAACCTCATGCGCCCGCACATTCACGAACGCGCCATCGATCAACTCCATGAAATCTTCTTCGGGCGTTTCATCCGACCACATCGCGAAGATCCCGCCGGGCCGGAGCTTTGTGGCCAGAGCGCTCAATCCCGCCCGGGTATAGAAAGTGGCGTTCCGGGGATGGAGCAGATCTCGCGGTGAATGATCAATGTCCAAGAGGATGGCATCGAAAAGGCGCCCGGGTTCCGCCCGATCAAAGCCGTCGGCCGACAACGCCGCCGCAAAAAAGTCTTCCAGCTCCAGCCGGCAGCGCGGATCTGAACAGAGATGCGCGCCCAAAGGAACCAGACCGCGCTGATGCCAATCGATTACCGGCTGGAGAGCGTCGAGCACGAGCAGGGTCCGGAGCTGCGGATGAGCCAGCGCCGCCTGCGCGGTGTAGCCGAGGCCCAATCCGCCCACGACCACATCCCAATTTTCGCCGCTCAGTTCGCCCAATCCAAGATGCGCTAACGCCACTTCCACCTCGTGAAACAGGCTCGACATCAGGAAGGCGTCGCCCAGTTTGACCTCGTAGATTTCGATGTCGTCTAACGAATGCAAGATCCGCCGGCGTAAAGTCAGCTCCCCCAGTGCGGTCTGCTGGTAATCGAGTTCCTGGAAGGCGCGGCTCACGAAGGCACCTTCGCACGCGCGGGCTTGGTTGGCTGCGCCGGAATTAGCGTAACAATCGCTCCATTCGCTCCCGCACCGCGCCGGGGACGGGATGCCGGGAATCCTGGAGCCGGGCACGCGCGTTCAGAAAACGGAGCGCATTGCCGGCAAAATAATCCTGGTAATGAGCGCGCAGCCTTGGGTGCAGGAAGGCTTGTTCGATCGCGGTCAGGACCGAGCCACGCGAAGCAGCGTCCGGCAGATACCAATCCGTGCCATACAATAATTTCTGGCTGAAGGGGTAGCGGTAGCGCGGGTTCCCAGGATTATCAGCCGCCGAATCTTCGAAGCACTTCGCGAGATGATCGACGAAGTAGGCTTGTTTGCCCGGGTCAACCAATGCGGCGTGCGTCGTGATCTCGCAATAAACATTAGGGAACTCCCGACATAATTCGTACGCTTCCTCGCCCCAGTCGGGATTTTTCTTTTCGCCAAACCAAAAATCCTCTCCTCCGGCGTGACCGAGACATAACCGGAGACGGCAGGGCGACCCATCGGGTGCCGGATGCGACTCAAGAAAGCGCCGCCAAAAACGTGGGTTGGAATTGTAAAGACCGTAGCCCTTGCGCGCTTCAAATTCACCGGTGCCGCTGTGCACCAGAACCGGGATATCGTTGGCAATGCACCAAAGCAGGAGCTGCTCGAGTCTGCGATCCAGGGCCGCGTTGGCATCGGGACCGAGGTCGCCGTAACGAGCGTCCCATTCCCGCGCCGGATGCTTGTTCCAGAATGCGCCGGGCCGCGGTTCGATCTGATTCCCCGCGGCGCGATAGCCCGATGGCGGATAAACTTTTACGCCCCACGCGCCGTGGCCTTCCACGGCCGAGCGCACAATCGCGAGGGCGTCGCCGGGTTTTCCGCCCATCCAATGGTCGCGGTACGGATTGTAGGCGACGAAGTAGATCATGTTCGAGCCGGGCGCGGCTTGGAATTGCTCGATTCGCCGCACCTGTTGCTGCGCAAAATCCAGGAGCTCGTTGCCTTTCGGCGCCTGGTCGTAAACCGGCGCCAGATCCATCGTGTGAGAGACGAGTAACGGCGTGCCCCGCATCGGCACACCTTGATATTCCTCGCGGAAAAATTGGGCCATCTTGGCGTCGTCCTGAGTTATAAGCCAAAGGAAGCGGACGAGTGCTCGTAACGCGTTTGGTCGATCGGCGTTCTTCAATTGCGCTTCCATTCCCATCATGTGCGCCGTGGCCATCACCGCGAGCCGCTCCTGCGCATTCATTTGGTCGGCCACCTCCTCGACCCGCTTCATTTGCTCCATCATCGGCAGCCGATCATCCCACGCGCCAGCCCGCGCGGCTTTGTCGAGCAGCTTCAGAATCACTCCGCACACGAGCCCGCTATCCGCGTGCTCCTGCGCTTGCGTGGTCATATTCCGGCGCGCCTGTCCCGGCAGCCGGCCGACCGCGGAGAGTTCCGTCCGCTCGATCAAAGCCGCGGCGATGGTTCTCGCACAATTGTCCGAGATCAACCAAGTCACCGGCGGATAGGCGTCACGTTTGCCTAGGAGAATCCCTTCCAACGGCAGATAACGCGCGTTGAAAGTGTGGGTGTGGACGTCGATGATCGCGGTACTTTCCGCTAACGAGTTGTTCTCGGGCGTGATTCCCGCGAGCTCGGCGCGCACCTTTTCCTGTTCCGGGTTCAACCGGACCTTCTGGGTCTGGCAACCCGCGGTCGCGAAAGTGAAAAGCAGACTGGCACAGAGCGCTCGGCCCGTCTGCGATCGAAGAGGCAGGAGCGTCATTCAAGCCCTCAGATCCTTACGAGCGACGGACCCCGGATCGTTTCGATTCTTGCGCCAAACAGGATGGTGGAAATGGATCACAAAATCGCCGTTGTACGAAGCGACGGCCTGGTCAAAAGTGAGGCAGCCGATGCGCATCCATTCCTGGCCTTTTATGCGCTGGAATATTGTTCGCCAGCCTTTCTCGGAAACTTCGATATCGAGGACCAGCTCGCGTTTCGCTCCGATCTCTTCGCGGTCATATATGAGGTCGAGAATCTCTTCGCGGAAATCGATTTGCCTTTTCTCCTGCGGCGGCTGTAATCCGGCGATTCGTAACCGCATAAACCGCGGGCAAGAGGTGGGCCGGTCCCGCCGTTCGCCCAATTCCGCGACTTCGTAGAGTTGACGCTCCGCGGGTTGGCGATCGGCTCGGAAAAGAGAAACGACCACGACCAGAAACGCGAAAAGACCGCTGCCTCGCTTCAGAAACGTCACCGGCGGCGAGTTGGTCAGTAGCACTTCGATGATTGAGTTAGTCAACGTCCCACCCAAGTCTTCTTGCGTGACGAAATGCGCCCGCGGTGTCATGCCGTCGGCGGAGTCGGCCATGGGAAAAATCTTGCCGATTAATCCATGGGATCGGTTATGGCCGCTGCGCGGATCGTTTCCGCCCAGAGAGTAACGCGCAATCACACGACCAACCTGCCCCTTGGCGAAGTAACCGGTGTAGGCAGTTCCCGCCACGCTGTCGTCTATTTCCCATCGACCCGAGAGACAAACCCCAACGGGATGGACGAGCCGGCGAAATCCTTTCCGATCCGGTCCCCAACGCAGATCGGCGCGCGAGCGCAGCGTCCGTTGCGCAGCCGTGAACATGGCCACATTAACCCCGATCCGGAAGAGGCCGCGCAACATTCTGGCCACGGATTGCCGATAGAGAGGGAGCGGCGCTTCATCCGGAGCACCCCAGACTTTGTAGTAAGGCTTGGCGAAGACGGCGTCGTGAATCTCCTGGTAGCTCGCGCCCACAGAGTAGCTGTCGTCGTCGATCGGTCCTTCGCGATCCTCCGGATAGAGGTAAGGCGGCGGGGACAATCGAAAACCGCGCCGACGGCCAAGGGCGTAAACCAACCCGAACCCCAAAAGCACAACCAACCCGCCGCCGAGCGCGACCGCACGCAGTTTTCTCGCCGGCTGATCCATCCCGCCAGGATCGCGCGCGGTTAGATTTGGCGCCGCAACGCTCTGCAACATCCAGAACGCGCCCAACGCTACGAGAACGAAAAATACCCTGGTGAGAGTTCCGCGAACGGTGAGGCAAAGCGCCAACACTAGCACCGCAATGAGGGCGAATTCGGCCAGCCACAAAGTATGCCAGGAAGAGTTAGCCAGATTCGGGCGACCGAGGCCGGGAAACGGGAGCGGATACGCCTCCACTTCATCCTTCGTCCAAGGTGAGGCCAAATAAGGAAACGTCGAACCAAAAGGCTTCCGGCTCACCTCCACGCGCTGCCCATTTTGCATCTCGAAATCGCCGTCATTTAGGGTCGAGCGCGGGTAGCGGGTGTCGTCGGTGTTCGCCGCCTCCCAGAGCTGAGTGTCACCGGTTTCCTTGATGATGGCAGCGACGTCGTCGGTTAATTTTCGTCCGTTGGGGAATTTCGTTTCCAGTCCGTCGCCGAAACGGAAAATCAAAACGTCGGGCGCGGCGTCATAAGGTCGCCGGGCGAAGAGCGGCGAGAGGAAAGTGCGCATCAGATCCCATCCCAGGGACGGCTGTTCGTGGTGTCGGTTAATTGCCGCCACATGCTCGTTAGGCGGCAGCGTATTCAGATAATCAAACCGCGGAAGCTGTGTGCGCTGGGAGCGGCCGACGTGGTCGATCTCCTTTCCATCCCGGCTGGCCGTGGCCCAAACCAGAAACTCCCGCTGCCCCGCAGGAAAACAGTGCAGCGGGATGCTAACGACCATTCCAACGACATTGGTTCGAAAAAACCGCGGAAAAATAAACGGATCGTCGAAAACGCCCGACGTGAGCTTGATTTGCGGAACCGATTCGCGGTCGAATCCAGAAAAAGTGTGACTGCCAATCGTGGCATCATTCTTGAGATGGAACTCCAGCATCACTTCCGGCGTGATATCGCCTGGCGTTAACACGGTGCCGCCGTAGCGATCGCGGTCGCCCGCATTTTCGAAGCTCAATTTCGCATGGAGATCGAGGAAGATTCGATAGGTGTACGGCACCAGATCGAACTTCGGCAGTTGGTAAGGCGCGCTGCCGGCCAGCGGTCCGTGAGGCAACGGAAGAGTTACAATTCCCGGTCCGGACGGCTCGTCTGCGCGGGCCAGCGGCGGGATCGATGGAAAAACGCAGAAGCTAATGATGAGCGCCTGCGGAGTTGGTCGCTTCCCGGCCGCGTCCGGCGGGAGCGCATCGCTATCGAGAAAGACGTGGAGATCGGTGATGCGCGGCTCACGTTCCTTGGGGGGATTTAACGGGTTTAGCACCAGCGGATCGGCGTGATCCGAGGCCCAAGCGGACGGGCTACCCCCAGCGACCGAAATGGCGAAGCCGAGAGCCAGAAACCGAATAAGAGAAGGCGTTTTCACAAGGACGGGCCAGTGATTAATCAGCTAAAACTTCAGCCGCGATCTGCTCGCCCAGCGCCCGGTAGCTTTCCCATTGGATGTCGTCAAAAATCTGGTCGAATGTCGGCTGTTGCGGAAAGGAATCGTTCTCCGCGCCGTAGTTCACGATGTCTTCCGTGAGATCGGCGCCCACTCCCGGCTTGAGCAGTAAGATCCAGGATTCGGCTGTCCGCGCACTGCCGTAAGTCACGCGCGCGAGCGCGGCGTGGAATTTCCCGTCCCGACCGAGATCAGAGAGCGCGCCGATGGTGTCAGGTTTAATCCACTTCTGAATCCACTCTGGCACGCCAGGAAGTGCAGGCCACCCCTGTAGACGCGGCGCGCCGTCGGACGGATTCGGGCTCATCCATTCAATTTGCGCTCCGAAATCCTCCCGCGTCTGCTGCGTAAGCAGCGCGATGTCACCCCAGCGGTACAAAGGATCTTCGCCCCCGTCGCTCACGATCATGAAGGGCACTCGCCGCCGCAGAAGTTCGTAAAGCCCTGTGACCTCGAAGTGGCCGCCGTCGCTTAAATACCAAAACCAACGCGAGGCCCCGTGATACCGGCCGCGCCATTCCGAGACGAGCAGGCTTTGCATGCGGAATAACGTGATCGGAAAGCGTTTGAAGAAACGCCAGCCGGACGGCGGGTAACGCCCGGGCCGATCCTGTTCTCGGACTCCCGAATCCCACCAATATCCTAACCGAACATTCGCCAACCCCATGAAGGCCGAGAGACCGAGATCGGTCGCGCGACCGCGACCGGTGCTAAAGGCCGCGCCGGAAATCGCGGTCCACGCTCCCAAAGAAAGCGCCTCGCTCTCGGCGCTAGCGCTCTCCTTGGTTTTCAGGACATGAAAGGCATTGGGATCACTGGAAACCGGCAAGGCTTTGAGCGCGATCTTTCTTCGGTCGGACAATGGTTTGCTGTCCTCGGCATCCATGCCATTGATCCAACGCCGGATTTTTTGCCAACGCGGCCATTGATCCGGTCCGGTCCATTCCGCGAAATAACGCCGACCCACACTCACGCCGTGCGGCGTTACGCACATGGGCAGGCCCTTGCGTTCGCGCACATCGCGGTCGGAGGCGAAATCGACCGTCTCATTCACGCAAACGTTAATGAAATGGAGCGGGCCGCCCTGCTCCTCGGGATGATATTGATCGAAAGCCACATCGTCTTTGGGATGGGCCAGTTTGATGTCCTTCGAACCGCTGCTGCTCGATGCATAGACCCGGTCCTCATTCGAGGCGCCCTGGAAGGTGCGGACGAGGCGGGCAGCGTAGGTCGCGTGCAGCGAGGAGAGATTAAGGAAATCAAACGCCCGACCGACCGCGAGCGAGAAG
This sequence comes from Chthoniobacterales bacterium, assembly GCA_040004805.1. Lineage (GTDB taxonomy): Bacteria > Verrucomicrobiota > Verrucomicrobiia > Chthoniobacterales > UBA10450 > JACCTI01. The sequence goes on from JBDUAE010000010.1 coordinate 14,141, forward strand.
GCGAAGGTGAACCCGAGCACGACCAAGCCCCAACTATTACCCGGATAAACGACAAACAACCGATGCGCCAGAATGTCGACTATTCCGCAGAGAAGAATCACGAGCGGCAGACCGAGCCAGCGCGCGGTGCGCACAGAAAACATCCCGCCATCGACCGCGGAAAGGGCTCGCTTCGCCCGCGTCGCCACAATCTTCAGCAAGGGAAGCGTCGGGCCCAATAAAACCATCAGCGCCGTGAGTTTTTTCGCGATGCTATCGGACGTGGCGAAATACGCGGCCAGAGTATCTAGAATCACCCAGCCGACGAGGGCCGCGAAAATGAACACCATGGCGCCGAGCCAACGGCTGAGGCGATTGTGCATGACGATACTCGGGTGCAAGACGGCAGGCCCATTGTCGGTAATCTCGGAGGCACCCCAGCGAGCCACTTCTTGCCAGCACCACGAGAGCAATAAAATGAGACCTCCACCGACCGCGAAGAGAGTGACGTGCGGGATTTGTAAACCGAAAAGCGCTCCTCCGAGTAGGACCAGCCAGGCGAGCAACGCGAAAAAAGGATAGGGGCGATAGGAGCGATCCTTGGGCGCGAGCCAAAACCCAAAGGTCGTCGGAAGCAAGCCCAACACCAAGACCGCCAGCGGCGTCCACCACCAGGCGGAAAGCGTAATCGGGCCGATCTTTGGCGCGATCAGTGTGCCTTCGAATAACCGGAACCAAATCTGTCGCGACAGCCAAACCCCGGCGGTTTCGGGCAGCCAGGCCAGCAAGCCGAAAAAGGTAAAAAGCAGAGTGCCGAGGACAAGGTGGACGGCGATAATATTCCGCAAGAAGACGGCCAGATTTTGCTGCAGGTCGCTCGCCCCCGTCGCGAAAATATAGTTCGCCTGCGTTCGCAACCACCACACCGGCGCCGATGACGTGTCGGCTAATTTTTCCTGCACTCGTCCACACGGATCGCTCGCCGCTTGCACGCTCGGTCGAGTGAACAGCCGACCAAGAAAACTTCCGATGAACCCGCCGCCCGAGACAGTCGAAAGCAAATCGATTTCGCGCAGACGATTTCTTCGGGCGAGCGTTTGCAGCATGCCCAAGGCGAAGGTCGCGCTGCGAATCCCGCCGCCGGAAAGCGCCAGCCCCACGGTGTCGCCGGGGATCCGATCTGCCGACCGCGCCGCCACCGTTTTATTCGGCGCGAGCCGCGCCTTTTCTCGTCGTCTGCGGATCGCGGCCGCTTCCATCGCCTCAAATTCTGATGGGTAAACCGCCGAGGTCGCGGTTTGCAGCAGAGTATCCGCCGCCTTCTCGCTCGCCATAAAGATCGGCGCCAAAATGAAGTAGCCCGGAATCTTCGGAAAGATGGAGGCATCGACAATGCGGAGACCGTTGACGCCGTGAACCCGGAAATCGCTCGAGAGCACCGCTTCACGGTCTTGGAGCTGACCGGAATCTTCTCTCCATTTATCCGACCCAATCCGACAGGTGCAGGAGCAATGATGCCCCCAGGCTTGGGTCTTGATCCACTCCTCCATCGCAGCGGAGTCGTCTTCGATTTCAATTCCGGGTTGGATTTCGCGGACGAACTGCTCGGGATTTCGCGCGTTCACCTTCCGCATGAAGGAGACCGCGTCGACCATCGCCGCCAGATCGTTCCGACTTTCGCGAACAATTTCATCGTTCCTTCGCTTCCGCTCGGCCAGGTCCGCTGGCAGCGGCGCGCCCGCATCGTGATAGGGCTGGCATTCGTGCTGAATGTCTTGGGCATCCCGTTCGGCGCCCTCGTTGAAACTGTCGAAGCAAATCTCCGGCATGTCGAAAGGACTTCCGCTCCGCAGGCGCACCGTCCCCCCGCGATTGCGGGTGTAGCCTTTCAGAATTACCCAACTCCAGAGCCGATGCGCGTCTTCCGTTGCGCCCATCGTGGGCTTGAAGACTTCTCGCGACCAATTCCAATAGTAGCCGCGGAAGGCCGCCGGAGCGCCAAACGTAAAGAGGTCCGGCTCCACGATTCCTGCGTCGGCCGCCGGCTTCGAACGGCGAATGACCGCGAGCGTGCCGCCGTTGGTCGAATAGAGTCCAGTTCTCGACTCCCGCCATTGCCGGCG
>JBDUAE010000181.1:0-4771 GCA_040004805.1 Chthoniobacterales bacterium
GTCGCCAAGGCGAAGGTGAAAAATTCCGGCTCTTCCGCGGCCACGACATTAAACGGGCGCGGAGTTACATCCGCCCGCCGATTCGGCGTGGAAGCGGATTGCAACCGACCGCCCATCGCATTGTGCGCGCCGTAAACGAGATGATCGGACTCGGAATCCGTGTAGGCAGTGGTCCGGACGGTTTGGACGTCGTTTCGAGCCATCGGCGGTTCGTAAGCCGGCAAGGTGCGGCTGGCGCTGCGAATAGGCGCAATCGTCTCGCAGGAGGAGAGCAGACCGGCCCCGAGCAGGGCCAACGCCGCGGAGACGAGTGAGTGAAGCGAGGCAGTTCTCAAAGCGCGATCTCGGAAGTTATTAACAGTTATTCACAACGCCGGGCAAGAATAATTTCACACCTTTTTTGCATCCGGTAATGCTTGGGAGAAGTTGGGCACATGCTCGCCGCTTTCGCTCAGCAACTCACGACCACGCTCGAAGAAATCAAGTCGCAAGGTCTCTACAAGACCGAGCGCATCATCACCTCGCCGCAGGACGCGCACATCGCAGTCGCAGACGGCAAGCGCGTGCTCAATATGTGCGCCAATAACTATCTCGGACTGGCCGATCACCCGGCCCTGATCGAGGCGGCGAAGCAGGCGCTCGATTCCCATGGCCTCGGGATGGCGAGCGTGCGTTTCATTTGCGGCACGCAGGATATCCATAAGGAACTCGAAGCCGCGCTGACGAAATTCCTCGGGACGGAGGACACGATTCTCTACCCGAGCGCGTTCGATGCGAATGGGGGCTTGTTCGAGACGTTACTCGGGCCGGAAGACGCGATCATTAGCGATGAATTAAATCACGCGTCGATCATCGACGGCGTGCGGCTCTGCAAAGCGCAGCGTGCGCGCTACAAGCATAACGACATGGCGGACTTGGAGGCGAAGCTCCAGGAAGCGAAAGGCGCCCGCGTGCGCATGATCGCGACGGACGGCTGTTTCTCAATGGATGGAACGATCGCAAACCTGGAGGCGATCGTGTCGTTAGCCGACAAGTACGATGCCATCACCATGATCGACGACGCACACGCCACCGGTTTCCTCGGGAAAACTGGACGCGGCACGCATGAATATCGCGGAGTGATGGGGAAGATCGACATCATTACCGGAACGCTCGGGAAAGCGCTGGGCGGCGCGAGTGGCGGCTTCACTAGCGCGCGGAAAGAAGTGGTGGACCTATTGCGGCAACGCTCGCGGCCTTACCTCTTCTCGAACAGCGTCGCGCCGCCCATCGTGGCCGCATCCTTGAGAGGACTCGAGCTCCTGAGCGCATCGACGGAGCTGCGCGATAAATTGGAAACGAACACGAAATACTTCCGGGAAGCGCTGACTAAACGCGGCCTAACGATCAAAGCCGGCACGCATCCGATCGTGCCGATTATGCTCGGCGACGCGGCGAAATCGCAGAAATTTGCCGCGCGCATGCTGGAGAAGGGCGTGTATGTGATCGGCTTCTTTTACCCAGTGGTGCCGCACGGAACCGCCCGGGTCCGGACGCAGGTGAGCGCGGCACATTCCCGCGAGGATCTGGAATTTGCGGTGAACGCCTTCGCGGAGACGAACGCCGAGCTTGGTGATTGACGGTGACGGCCTAACAAAAAGGGCTTGTCGCTGCCGCCGCGATATCTATAAAAAGGGGCATGGCCAAGATCTTCAAAACCATCGCGTGCTCGTTCGCTTTTCTTTTTCTCTACGCCTCCTCCGCGCTCGCGCAGATTCTTTACGGTGCGACCGGCTCGAACGGCATCGCCGGTTCTCTCTACACGATTAATACCGCGACCGGGGCCTCCACCTTGGTCGCGGCGATCACGAATGCCAACGGCGGCGGCGCGATTGGAATCACCGGGCTCGCTTTTAATCCGGTGAACAGCCTGCTTTATGGCATCACCACCAACAACACCCCGAATGGAGGAAACACGGTCCAAGGCAGCTTGGTGACAATCAACACCACGACCGGCGTCGCAACTGTCATCGGCGCGCTTGGGTTTGCCAATTCGGACATTTCTTTCCGCTCGGACGGCACGCTCTTCGGGTATGAGGCCGGCAACAGCAAAGGCTTTTTGTCCATGAGCACGATCAATCTGACCACCGGCACGGCGACGCGGATCGGCAACTCTGGGCTATCTTCCACCCTCGGCGGGGGGCTGGCTTTTAATTCGGTAGGCGAACTTTATCTTTCCGCGACAGGTAGCAGCGGCACGCTCGACACGCTCGATCCGAATACCGGTGCCCGCACAGCCGGGCCCGGTCTTTCCGGGGGTCCGTTTTCCCCGGCCGGCGGCCCTTCGGGCGCCCTCAATGCGATGGCTTTCGATTCTTTGGGAGTTTTGTACGCGCTGGACAGCAACCGCGGCGGTCCGGCGTTGGTCCACCTCGTCGTCATCGATCCGATAACGGGCACGATCACTGATCTGGGGAGCGTGGCGGACAACATGGACGCACTGGCCTTCGCACCCGTACCCGAGCCGTCATCGGTCGCTTTGGGTGCAATCGGCGTTCTGGTGCTGGCTGGTCTGTTGTGGCGGAAGCGCGCGCGGGCGTGATTTCCGACTGATCCGCGCCGGGGCCAACCTTTTGGCTTTGCAGCAGGCGCTTGGTCGGGTACGGCCTAGAGACATGAAAACGTCACGTCTGATTTCCGTGGTCCTCTGCGCGCTCGTTTGCTTCTCCGTACGGACTTCCGCGCGCGCGCAGAACGCTGATTTCCCGGGCGTAAAGACCGCGATGCCGGAAGAACAATTCGAGAGCGCCGGCTTGAACAAGCTTTCACCGGAGGAGCGGGCGGAGCTGGATAAATTTATCCGCGGATATGTCTCCTCAAGTTCCGAGAAAGCCGCGACTGCCGCAGTCGATAAGGCGGTGAAGGAGAAGAAGCTAAAAGTCGCTGAGCCGGAAGTGATCCAGAGCAACATCGTCGGCCGCTTCACCGGTTACGACGGGCGCAGTCGTTTCACTCTCGCGAATGGGCAGGTTTGGGCGCAATCCCAGCAGGTCTCGCGGTCGTTTGTGCCGGTGGATTCACCTCCCGTACTCCTGACCAAAGGCACCTTGGGCTGGCGGATGTATATCGCTGGCGGTGCCGATATTCGCGTTTCCAAGATTCGCTAGGCGCGACGCTTGCGGGCCGGCGACGAGAGCGCAGAAACCCGGCGGCGGCTGCGCTGGCAGGCGAGGAGAACGAGGGTGCCGGAAACAATCATGCCCCATGTCGAGGGCTCGGGCACGACCACGACCTGCGCCTGCAAGTTCAACTGGATTGCACCGAGATTAGTGGTGCTGCTGGTGTTCCCGCTGGTTGGATTGAAGAAGAGCGAATTCGAATACGTACCGGCCGCGCGGTTGCTGTCGAAGCCGACACTGACATCGTGGGAAGTCCCGGAAGTGACGCCCGCAAAGGTATTGAAGCCGGTGAGAAGAAAGTTGCTCACCATGGAAAGATCGAAGGTGCCGCCCAGCGTATCCTGGTAGGTGGCATCGTGCAGGAGATTAAGGAGGCCAACCATGGCGGCGTAGGTGCCGCTGTTTTGCGCGAGCTGGCCGAAATCGAGGGTGTAATTGGTCGCGCTGTTCATGATTAAGCTTGCGCTGCCGGATCGGAAAATGATCACCGGGTCGGCGTAGAAATTAACCTGCCCGGTGACGTTGACCGTTTGCGAGGGAAGAGTCGTTAGGCCAAGACCGCTCGAGCTGGCGCCGTCGCTGATCAGGCCGATGGTGGCGGTGCCATTGCGGCTGCCGGCGGTGGCAGTGTTAATGCCAACCTGGAGGCTGCTGTTGTTGGTCGCGCCGGGCGCGAGGTGGGTAAAAGAGCCGCTCGCGGTGACGCCGTTGGTGCCGCCGCCGATAGTGGCGTTGAGGGATTCGGAGAAGCCGTCGGCGGGCACGTTGTTCGTCAGGCTGACTCCGACGGTAGAAACAGCGTCGCCGATGTGAACGACGCCGAAGGCGATCGGCTCCGGCGTGTGCGCGGTGGGATTGGCGTAACGATAAACATTGCCGCTTACGTTCACGGTCTGGCCTGGGAGTGCGGTCGTGCCGAGGCCGCTGGTGCCGTTGCCGTTCGAAATAAAGCCGATGGTGGCGCTGCCGCTGCGGAACCCGGCCATGCTCGTGTCCAACCCCACCAGGAGTGAGCTGTTGTTGGTCGCGCCCGCGCCGAGCAGAGCGAACAGGCCGCTCGCGGTCGCGTTGCCGGTGCTGCCGGTGAAGCTGGCGTCGAGCCGCTCGGAGAAAGTATCGTTAGGCACATTGTTCGTCACGCTGAGAGCTTGGCTGACGAAGTCGCCAACGTGGCTATTGGCGAAGGCGACCGGGAGAGGCGTGTTCACGACGGGCGCGGCGTAGCGGTACACGGCGCCGCTTACGTTCACAATTTGCGAGGCGAGATTCGTGATCCCGAGACCGCTCGAACCGGTGCCGTCACTCTGGAGGAAAATGGAGGCGGTGCCGTTGTGGCTGCCGGCCATGGAGGTGCTGAAGCCGACCAGGAGACTGGTGTTGTTAGTCGCGCCGGGGGCGAGGAGGCTGAAGGAGCCGTTGGCGAAGATTCCGCCAGCGACGCCGCCGATGCTAGCGTTGAGCGCTTCGGAAAATCCATCCGCCAGCACGTTGTTGGTCATGCTGAGCGCCATCATTGGATTGGTGTCGCCGACGTGAAAGTTGCCGAACGCAACCGGCTCGGGCGTATGCGCAGTGGGATTGGCGTAACGATAGGCGGCGCCGGTGATGCTGAG
>JBDUAE010000182.1:0-4749 GCA_040004805.1 Chthoniobacterales bacterium
ATCCGGCCGTGGCTCGGGATTCGGATCGAGACGCTGGGCGATGATTCTTCCATCCGCGAACTCTTTAAGGGCCTCGATAAGGGCGTGGTCGTGCGCACGGTCGAAGCCGACGCCCCGGCGTACAAGAGCGATCTGCGGCCCTTCGATGTCATCACGCAGGTGGACGGCGCCCCGGTGGCTACCGACACGCAATTGCAGCACGAGATTTTGAAGAAAAAGATCGGGCAAAACGTGGAGTTGACCGTCTGGCGTAAAGGGAAAAACCTCAAAATTCCCATCACCACGGGCGAACTGCCGGGTCAAATCGGTCGCACCGCCAACGTTCCGCCGTCCGTGCCGGTGAAGCCGGAGGATTCGAATAAATTCGGCCTTCAGGTGCAGGAGTTGAACAAGGAAGTGGCGGGGCGATTGAAATTAGGCGTCGAGCAGGGCGTGATCGTGACGGACGTGGCGGATAATAGCCTCGCCTCCGCGCAGGGAATTGAGCGCGAGGATGTGATCACCGAGGTGGACGGGAAGCCGGTGACAAACGTCACCTCCTTTCGCGAGGCGATCGCCAAAGCCGATCCGCGCAAAGGCGTGCTGCTTTACCTGGACCGCAAAGGCTCGAAAACCTTCGCGGTCTTAAAGGCTGGAAGCTAGCGGCTCGGGGACGACGTTCGCCGAATCGGTTGTCCTAGCGGCGCGAGGAACGCTCCTACCTGCGATTTCACAATCGCGATATCGGTGGAGTTGACGGCCCCGTCCGCGTTTACGTCTTCGCGGAAGTTCGCGGTCGTTATGGATTGCCCGACGTCGGCTTTCGTTTGCCCGATGTCAGAGGCATTTACCGAGCCGGTCTGGACCGCGTCGCCCACTAAAATCGCCATAGGCACCACGACATCGTTCGTGGCGATTCCATCCGTGACCCCAGAAAACTTGAGGAGGATGGTTTGGCCGCTGGCCACACCGGTAAGATTGAGCGTAACGGAAGTGCTGCCGGCGCCACTCGTGCTGGACACGGATCCCGTCCCCGAAGCGACGCTCGCGCTCGCAAAATTTACCGGCGCAGAAAACGTTGCCACCACTTGGTAATTTTGCGTCGCACCACCGCTGCGGCATTCCACTGCAGGGTTACCCGTGAGCGGAAGGTCAATATCGAAAGTTCCTGCACTTCCATGCACTTTTCTTGAGACGACCTGCACTGGCGCGATCGGCGGCACGACCTCGAATTGCGTCATCATCCCGTCATCTTCGTGTTCCAGGATGTGGCAATGGAACATGTACATCCCGAGATGATCGGTGAACCTCATCTTCAACTCGAGAGTTTCGCCCGGCCCGAGACTCCACGTTTCCTTCATCGTTTCATAAGGATAACAGGGGCCGCCGTCACGACTGATGCACTGCTGATCGACGTCGTGGATGTGGATCATGTGAGTGGTCCCGGTAGGGTTGGTGAGAACCCATCTTTCCGTCGCGCCCAGAACCGGATGCGCATCGGTGCGGTTCGGGCTGAATCCCAAACCGTTGATCGTCCAGTGATTGGAGGTGTAATCGAAACTGAAATTTCGCGTCAGGGTCGGCTCGCCGATCTCGGGCAAAGGCCGGAGCGTGGCCGGAACGGAACTGGGATCACTCGCCACGTGCTGGGTGACTCGGAATTTCAGCAGCGGGGCCACTTTGTAGCCGTCCATCAGGTAAATCTCCTGGCCCAGTTTACCGGCAAAATCGACCACCAAATCCAGTCGTTCCGCCGGGCCGACCTCAATCGCCGTCCGCGCTACCGGCGCCGGCAGCAAACCGCTCTCCGTCCCGATCTGAGTGAACGCGTCTCCCGAACTCAGGGTCAGGATGTAGATACGGGCGTTGGCTCCATTTAAAATTCGCAGGCGATACTTCCGATCGGCCACGTCGAGATAAGGCTGGTAGACGCCATTGATCAGGACCTTGTCCCCGACCACGCCTGCTTGATCGTAGAAATACTGGATCTGGTTCTCGGCATCAAATTGCCGATCAGCGATGACCAATGGCAGTTCGTAGCTGCCGGAAGGGAGCGATGCCGGGTCCGCCGGATCATCGATAATGTAAAGTCCCTCAAGCCCCATCCAGACGTTCAAGCCGGTCTCGTCCAGACGGTGGTCGTGATAGAATTGGAGCGTTCCGCGTTCGTTTTCGCCATTCTCCACCCCGTCAAAAGTATAGGTCCGCGAAGCCCCGGTCGGAATGAGAAACCCAGATCCGACCACATAGCCATCGTTTTCTGGGGTCGAATGGTTTCCATGGTGATGGACGGTTAATTCACGCGCCAACGCCGGAAGATTGTTGGTGAAAGTGACGTGAGTCGCCTGGCCGGTGGGGCGGCGAATCGTAAGACCCGGGTACGTTCCCCCGTAAGTCCACATGTTCGTGCAGGGGCCATCCAAAATCGAGACGCATGCCCCGATCACGTTGATCGGAATATCCGCGGCCGTGCTGACCGGCGGAAAGGTCAGGGGATGGGTCGTAAATGGGGTCGGCGTAGGGGTGGGAGTGGGTGTCGGCGTTGGGGTAGCCGTCGGCGTGGGTGTGGCGGTCGGCGTCGGAGTCGGAGTTGGCGTTGGCGTGGCGGTTGGGGTGGGCGTCGGGGTCGGAGTGGGCGTTGGGGTTGCGGCCGCCACCGTCACCGTCCCCGTCATCATCGAGCCGTGGACCCGGCAATAGTACGGGAATGTCCCGACGGTGTTGAACGTGTAGGAAAAAGTGAATCCAGAATTATGGATGGCCGAATCGAAGATCCCATTAGGCGTATTCGGAACGCCCGAGGTCGCGCTGTGATTATTCCCTCCCCAAGTCCATTTCACGATGTCACCCGCATGGATGCTCACTGCGCTCGGATTAAAGTTAGTCCCTCCCTGTCCGACGGTCACGTTGAACGTCGTGGCCGAGGCCACCACCGGGAGGAATAAAGAGATGAGGGCGATTAGTCGGAGATGCATGCGTGAGGAGGGCGGCCTCTCCGCCGCGATTTCGCGACGAAGGCTAATTCACGCAAAGATACGCTCAAGTAGGCTTTTCGGTTGCTTGGGCGTCTTACTCCGAAGCAGGCAGCGAGCCGCAACCTGACACCTCGACCCGCCAGCCATAAGCGGAGCAGGAAGACCAAAGCCGCCAGATGAAGGGCCGGCCGTCTCGCGACCCCGCCCTCCTAAACCCGACAACCTCCGAACAGGGTCAGCTTTTTTTTCCCGCGACCAAGAGAATCACTCCCCCGACAAGGCAAACACCGCCCACGATCGGACCGATGGGAACAGGATGTTCCTCCTGCTTATTGATCTCGAGCGGGCCGAGTTTTGCCACATTTTCCTTCGTGGTAAACGTGGCAAAACCACGGTACGCGAGCGCGATGATGCCGATCGCGATCAGAATGATCCCAACAATACCGACTGGCTTCATCGCCCTCCTAAAGTGAGCGCCGCCCTTGGACCAGATTGATGATCAGAACCACGACTGCAATCACGAGCAGGATATGAATCAAGCCCCCACCGACGGGCACGATGAACGCGCCGAGGAGCCAGAGCACCAACAAAATAACGAATATTGTCCACAACATATATTTTAGCTTTCAGGTTGAGTTTCTCTTGTTTCGCACACGGCGGCGTCCGCGCGCTTATCTGTTTGCGATTTTTTTCCAAAAAGCTTCGTGGCAGAATGGGTTTTTCGAGACGGTCGGCATATTTTTGCTGGCGGCCCGCGGATTTCGCAGATAAAACGGCCTCTTCCATTTTCTCCGAGGATTCTCTATGCGCCCATTAATCGTTCTCTTGCTTGCCAATACCGTATTTCTTCTGGGCTGCGCCCAACAGGGAGTCATAGTCGAAAAAGAATCTGGACCGCAGCCGTTTTATCATTCCGTCGGCGTCGACGGCTCGTATGCTTTCCTGCTTCGCGACCAATCCGGAGTCACTCATCGCCAGCTCGTCACTCCAGAGGTTTTCGCGCGTTACGCCACCGGCCAATATTTTAATGATCTCGCGCCCGTCCCTGCCGCCGGCATGCCGGAGGGAAACAGGTTGCAACCTCCCGATGAGGTTACCCTCGTGCCTCGCATTGCCAGGGTGAAGAAGAGCGAGCGGTCAACGCGGATCGCTTCGCACCATCGCAAATCGCACCAGCATCTCGCCCGCCGCCACAAACGGCATCCTGCCAGCAAAATCGCGCGCGCTCGTCGGAGCTTGCGCGTGGCTCAGGCCCGGAAACATCGCGCGTCCTCGTAGGCAGCGGTCTTCTCCAGACAGAGCCGCAAACGCAATTCGGGCGCCCCGAAAATAGGCTTCGCGAAGACCGAGCCACGATTGCCGCCACGCGCGAGATTAGTATGCTGCGGCGTGCCTGACGAAAGCGCCGCGCGGAAACGCCTCGCCCAACTCCGGAGCGAAATTCTGGAGCACAATCGCCTTTATTACGAAGAGGCCGTGCCGCGGATCGGCGACCGCGAATACGACGCGCTCTACCGCGAGCTAGTCGATCTCGAACGCGAATTCCCGGCCCTGATTTCCCCGGATTCTCCGACCCAGAAAGTAGGCGGCACGCCGCTAAAAGCCTTCGCGCAAATCACTCACCGAGCGCCCATGCTCAGCTTGGACAACACCTATTCCGAAGAAGAGGTGGGCGACTTTTACCGACGTTTGGAGCGCCTCCTGCCTAACGAGAGCATCCCGGTCGTGATCGAGCCGAAAGTCGATGGCGTAGCCGTTTCCCTGCTCTACGAAAACGGAAAACTGCGCTACGCGG
>JBDUAE010000183.1:0-4735 GCA_040004805.1 Chthoniobacterales bacterium
TTAAGAAAGCGCAGCGTATCCCGTACCGGATGAATACTGCTGACCTCATCCAAATAGACCGTGCTCACCGGCACCGCATCGATTCGAAATCCTTTTCGACTCACCTTGATCAGCATCTCGGTCTCGTAGTCGAACCGCTCCGTCCCGCCTAACAACTCCGGGATAACCGACGCGTGCAGCATCCGAAAACCGCATTGCGAATCGGGAATTTCCTGACCGCAGACGCGGCTGATGCGACGGCTCATGTAGCGATTTACCAGCCGACGCACGAAGGGCATTTCCCGCACATCGCTCATCCGGTTTCCCACGAGTAACTGTGCGCCCCGCACCGCGGCGGCGATGAAGCGCGAAATCTCTTCCGGCGGATGTTGCCCATCGCCATCCAAAATGATGACGTGCTGAAAACCGCGTTCCAACCAATGGCGCAGACCGGTTTTGATCGCCTCGCCTTTCCCGGAATTCTGCTCGTGCACGATCACCTCAGCCCCGACCGCACGCGCGTTCGCCGCCGTCGCATCGTCTGATCCATCATCGACCACGAGCACGTGATCCAATTGGCGCAAAGTGCGCTCAGCCACCTCGCCGATATGCTTCTCTTCGCGGTAAGCGGGAATGATCGCAGCCACCGTCGACCGATTCACCGCGGTCGCGCCTGCCGCGGTTTCCATGCTTAGCGCACGACCGGATGAAAATCCGCCGCGTGATACGAACTGCGCACGAGCGGACCCGAGGCCACATGCGCGAAGCCCTTCGCCCGCGCGATTTCGCCGTAAGCATCGAACTGATCCGGCGTGATGTAAGCCACCACCGGCAGATGCTTCGGCGTCGGTCGCAGATATTGCCCGAGCGTCAGCACCTGACATCCGACCTCGCGCAAATCGTCCATGGTCTGAAACAGCTCGGGCTCCGTCTCACCCAAGCCGAGCATGACGCCGCTCTTGGTCACAATTTTAGGCGACAACTCTTTCGCCTTCCGCAAGACCTCGAGCGAGGTCCGATACTTCGCGCGCGATCGCACCGCAGGCGTGAGCCGCTCCACCGTCTCCATGTTGTGATTAAAAATCTCCGGCGCCGCGTTCGTCACCATCTCGATGCACCAATCTTGCGCATGAAAATCCGGCACGAGGACTTCGATAATAATGCTCGGGTCCATTTCCCGCACCGCCGCGATGGTACGGGCGAAATGATCCGCGCCACCGTCTTTTAAATCGTCTCGCGCCACCGCGGTGATGACCACGTGCTTTAATTCCATCCGCCGCACCGCTTCCGCGACGCGGGCCGGCTCATCTTCTTCCAGTGGAAAAGGCTTCGCCGTACTGACGGCGCAGAACCCGCACGCTCGCGTGCAACGTTCGCCCGCGATCATCACCGTCGCCGTCCCCTGGCTCCAGCATTCCCACCGATTCGGGCACTGCGCGCTCTCACAAACCGTGTGCAAACGCAGATCGGAAATCAGCGCTTTGGTGGAAAAGAATTTAGGGTTCGACGGAAGCCGCACCTTGATCCACGGCGGCTTCTGCGCCTGGTGCAGCGCTGGATCGATTTTCACGCAGGACATCTGGCGGAAACTATTGTGCCGCAAAGTGAAAAGCAAACCGTCCCACCGCGGAGGTTCACTCAGGGAGGTCGTGCACGCGTGCACGGCTGTCACCGCTTCCGGTAAATGACGACGCACCTAAATGACGACCACTCTCTGTCGTCATTGAAGTCGTATGCGCGTGCGGGCAGTCATCCCGAGCCGCGCAGACGGCGAGGGACCTCCCCGATGCAATAGACGGCACTCTGCGACCCTACGCATCGACTTGCCTTTCACATCTCTCCAAAACCGTGAAGCACACCGACTGCTGCGAGATCCCTCGCCCGTCTCCGCGGCTCGGGATGACCACGCCCCTGCGCCCTCTCGCTACAACTTTGTTCGCCCCGACAGCGCCTGATACAGCGTCAGCTGATCGGCCGACTCCAATCCTCCACCTGCGGGCAAGCCATGTGCGATTCGCGTCAGCGAAACCGGAAACGGCTTCAACAACTCCACGAGATAATTCGTCGTTGCTTCGCCTTCCACGTCCGCGGCGAGAGCGAGAATCACCTCCGAAAATCCGCCGCCCCGCACCCGCTCGACCAATTCATTAATCCGCAAATCTTCCGGTCCCACGTGGTCGAGCGGAGAAATTCTTCCGCCTAACGAGTGGTAGAAACCGCGAAAAGCATTGGTGCGCTCCAGCGGCAGAATATCAGTCGCTTGTTCCACCACGCAGAGCTGATCGGCCACCCGCGTCGCGTCCGTACAAATTTCGCAAAGTTCCCCGACCGTGAAAAAGCCGCACTGCGGGCAAGGCCGGATCGATTGCCGGGTGGCGGCGACAGCACGCGCGATTTCATCGGGCTGCGGCCCGCGCGCCTGCACCATCCAGAGCGCGATGCGCTCGGCGGAGCGCGGGCCCACCCCGGGCATCTGTCGCAGTTGGACGATCAATTCCCGGATCGCTGTCGGATATTCGACCTTCCTCAAAACGGAATCTACTCCAGCGAGTCGACCAGGTTCAGAGCGAGCGGTTCCAGCCGTCGCAAATACAACTGCAAGGGATGGTCCTCCTGGTCGTTCGGACCGCGCGCGCGTTGGAATTGCGAATACGCTTCCGCCCAACGTTTCTCGCGGTAGAGGACGACTCCATTCCAGAAGGCATCGCGCCGCGCGATTTGCTCCGGCGTGGCCGCGCTTGCCAGCATGAGCGGTTCATAAATTTCGTGCCGTTCGCGCGCGTCCACTCCGCTCAGGAAATCGATCGGGCGTGCCACCACGGCGGGGCTCGCCATTTCAAAAGTGCGCGGTCCGATCAAGATCCGCGATCGGTAAAAACGATTCGCGATGCAGAACCGACGCGCCAATTCCACTGGTTCGCCCATCGAGAGGAGAACAGGCCGCTCCTCGCTTTCGAGACGCGCGATCACGGTCGTTCCAGAGCTGATCCCGACGTGAACGCTAAACTTGCCCCAGACACCGTCCGGGTCCCGTTCGCGCATTTTTTCAAACGATCGCAAGAGATCGAGCGCATGCCGGGTCGCTTTCTCCGCCTGTTCTTCATCGGCCCCGGGAAAACCGAAATGGGCCACAACTCCTTCGCCGGTGACCGTCTCCAGATAAGCGCCCGCTTCCTGGAAGGACTCGGTCGCATGTTTCATGAAGGCTTCGGTAATTTGCGCCAGGAGCGCGGGCGCGCATTCCTCGGCCAGATCATGCTTATTCGCGATGTCGCAAACCACCGTCGTCGTTTCAAACGACTTCGCTTCGGGCGCGAACGGAATCTCGCCGTTCGCGATTCGGAAAAAGTGTTCATCGGACACGCGGCCGCGGAAATAATCACGCGCCAGGCTCGAGCGGCTGCGACCGCGAAAACTTGCGTAGCCCAGGCCACCGAGCGCGCTGAGCAGCAGCGCCAAAATAGACGGCAGCGGTTGAAAGGAGATCTGAAACAACTGACAAACCCAAACCACCGCCGCGATTTCAAGTGCGAGCACGAGCAACGGCCAAACCAGCTGCTTGCGACGCGCGCTCGTGACCACCAGCCACGCCGTGCCCAGTCCAAGTACGAGCACGAGCAGATATTGCATTTTTGCGCTCACCACCCGGGTCGTCGCCCCATCCGAGAAAAGACCTAAAATGAAATTCTCCGCCGGCAGCAACAGGCGCGTCGCGTGCGCCACGATCACGAGCGTGCTGACGAGCACACCGATAACCAGCGCTGCGACTAACGAGCGTTTCATGCGCAAACTGCTCTCAATCTTTCTGCTCTGGCGCAAGCGGATAGTGCGAACGCACCACCAGATCGCTCAGGAACTTATCCGGCGCATCGACCGCGGCCCGGTCGAGAATAAAGTGCTTCTGGCCGGTGTTCTTCTGCACCAGGCTGAGGCCAAATTGGTAATCCTTAAAGAGATGCGCGCACAGCTCCGGCATGGTCATGCGTTCGGCGTGGGCGCGCTCGACCAAGCGGTGAAATGCATCTTCCTCAAACGAAATTTCCAAGCCGTGTTCCTGTTGAAACTGCGCGGCAAAGGCGCGGACGCTCTCGCACAAGGCCGCCTCTTCCTGTTTCTGGCCTTCCGCCAGCAAACGCTCCAACACCCGCTTCGGTTCCTGCACCAGCTCAGTCGAGACGCGCAATTGCGTCAACCCGGAGCCAGCCAGGTGATATTTGAAATCGCGAAATAATTTCTCCCAAATCGTCAGCAACCCGCGCGCGCCGGTCTTTTCTTTGGCTGCTTCTTCCGCGATCAAGCGCAAGGCTTCGTCTTCGAAGCTGACCTCGATCCCATAGGCGCGGAACGCTCGCTCGTACTGGCGCAGAATGCTGCCCTCTGAGAATTTCATGATCTTGTAGAGATCGTCGGCCGTCAGCTCCTCGCAGACCACGCGCACCGGAAGCCGTCCGATAAATTCTGGTTCGAAGCCGTATTCAATAAAATCCTGCGTGCGCACGAACTGGAACAACTCGTTATCCATCACTCGCCGCGGCTCAGCGTTAAAACCGATCTGACCCTGCGCCATTCGTCGCGAGACCTGTTCCTTCAGCCGTTCGAACGCTCCACTCACCACAAACAAAATGTGTCGGGTGCTGATCGTCTCGCGTTTCGTTTTCCCGCCACGCTTCTGGAATTCAAACGCCGCTTGGAGCTGCGATTGCAGATCGTTCGCGCTCCGCAGCGGCACTTCCGTGTCCTCCATTAATTTCAGCAA
>JBDUAE010000011.1:0-16071 GCA_040004805.1 Chthoniobacterales bacterium
CGTCGACGTTTTCGCAGCCGCCATACCAACGTTTCCCGGGGTAGCCCTCGGCGTACTTGTTCGTTAGGCAACTACCTTGCGCTTCCATGACGGCGCGGCTGGTGAAGTTCTCGGAGGCGATGAGTTCGATGCCTTCGCGTTGCCGTTTCTCTTCGGCCTGGATGACGTCGTAGATCTCGGGGTCGGCTTTGCGGAGGGCGGAGGAGGAGGACGAGACGGGGGCGGGTGAATCAGGCATGGGAGTGGGGTCGGAGGTGGAGCCGGTGCGAGTGGGGGTGAGGGGGACGAGTTCGGTTTCTTCTACGAACGCGAGGATACTGGGTAAAGCGTTTTTGATGGTGGCGGCGCAGACGGAATAGACGTCGCGATTGCAGCCGATGGGATCGGGGACATCGCGCCAGACGTTTGCGCCGTCCTGCTCGAATTCGCGCAGTAGGTAAGTCTTATAGGCGCCGTGGGGATAGAGCAGGTGAATGCTTTCGAGATGGGCGCTCGTCATGGCGAAAATGTGGGTGGCGCGCTCGACCAGGGTGGCGGTGAGGGGTTGGCTGCGAATCCCACTGATATCGGCGCCGTGGAGCCGAAGGACGTCGACGGCGAAGAGGCTGGGCGGTTGCCCGCGGACGGCGTGGACGCCGGCGGAGGCGACCGTGATGTCGCGTCGAGACCCGAGAAGATGGCGGAAAAGACCTTCGGCCATGGGGCTGCGGCAGATGTTGCCGGTACAGACGAAAAGGACGTTTTTCACGGGTAGCCACCGCGCGGACGCGCTCGGCTGGCCAACCTAAAATCAAAAGATATCAAGTCAATCCGACCGGCGCTGCGCGACGGGTAAATACCGCGGCCGGACGCTCTAAAGGCGGACCGCGCCTAACAAGACCTCGGCGATGCGGCCGGCGGAATCGACCGACACTTTCCTGGTTTCGAAAATGCTGCCACCGCCTTCGCGGCTGGGGCCGGGAAGGAACACTCGCATCCGCCCGCTGCGCGCGGTGAGGGCGAAGTAATTGACGGAAAAACTCGGGGAAAGCTCGACTCCGGCGAGATCGAAGGCGGCGAGGAGTTGGATGCTCATGTGGGCAGCGGGGCGGGGTGTGATCTGGAGGCCGCCGCTGGTGCCGTTAGGCTGGAGCATGGCGAAGCGCTCAATCGGGACGCCAGCGTGGGGCAAAAGCGCGGGAGGGCGCTGGGCGGCGGGAATGAGACGAAGGCGCTGCAGTTGGCCATGCTCGTCGACCTCTGCGTGACACATTTCGAAAGCGATCTCCGGAAAGAAGGAGGTGGGGGCAGCCTGCGGATCGAATTGGAGAAGAACACCATCGGAGGTAGGGCGTGCGCGGATGGATGAAACCCGGAGGGCGGCGGAAAAAAGGATGGAGACAACTTCGAGCCCGATGCTGAGGACGACGACGTCTTTACTGGCGGACGAAATGCGTGCGGGAGTGAGGAGGCTCGGGGTTTCCGCGGAGCTCAAGGAAGGGGGCGGAGAGGTTTCGGGCACTGCCGCAATGACGGTAGCCGTGGTCGGGGCTGGGGGGGCAATCGAGTCGGCATTGCGTCTGGTCGGAGGCAGCAGGGTGGCACCGCTCCGACGGGCGGGCGGTTGGGCGAGGATTGCGGTGACGGCGTCGATTAATTCGCCGGAAACGAACGGTTTTGGGAGGGTCCGGACGATGTTTTCGTAACACGCGGCGGCATCCGTCATCTCGGCGGTGTGGCCGGACATCATGATGACGGGGATGTCTCTGAGCGTCTCATCAGCCAGCAGGGACCGGCAGATCTCGTCGCCGTTCCTGTCCGGCAAACTGTAATCGAGCAGAATCAAATCAGGGTGCATCCGGACCGAGCGATCCAACCCCTCCGCAGCATCGGCGGCGCACTCAATCTGCAGGCCGGGATCGGCGGTAGCCAGCATCTCCTCGACGAAAATTCGGAGCGTTTCGGTGTCGTCGATTACGAGCACTTTCTTGCCATCCTTAACCGGTGGCGGTGGAAGATCAGCGCGCGGCTCGTGCTGTCTTGCCCCGGTGTCCGTTTTTTTCGGAGCCGACCGCTTCGGGAGAAGGAGCGGCATGGCGCGAAGGATCTGGCCGAGGACGTGGGGCCATCGCCCTTCGATGGAGGGAGGCGCAACGCTCGGGCCGTCGGCGAAGAAAAATTCCGGCGAGGGCCAGCGGACCATTTCCCGGAGGGCGTCGATCCCGAGAAGGCCATTGGCGCTGGCATTCGGGATGCGGCCGCGGGCAAAGGCGATCTCACCCGCGAGAGCGCCGTCGGCTGCACTGACGTTGACGGTGCCGGTGACGTTTTCCATCCCGAGGAGGGGGATGATGTCGGCGACGCCTAGTTCTGCCAGCGGTCTCGCCGAAGTGGCCGCTGCGGAATTTTGCACCGAGCCGATGAGCGCAGTGATGCGGGCTCCGAATTCATGGAGTTCAAAGGGTTTGCAGATATAAGTGAAAACGGTGGGCAACCGTTCATCCCGCAAAGCGGCGAGCGGCAGATCTGCACCGATGATGATAACGCGTGTGGTGGGACAGAGGACGCGCAGCTCATTGAAAAAATCGAGGACGTGTGTGAGGGGCGGATCGAAATCGAGCAGAAGAAGGTCGGGTGGCGCGGCGCGGGCAGCATCGAGGGCGGCGGAGAGAGAACGGGCCCGCTCGATGCGATGGCGCGGAGCATATTTCTTCAAGGCTGCGCCGATGGCAGCGGCAAGGGCAGCGTATTCCTCGATGAGCAGAACGCACGGCTTGGCGTCGGTAGAAATGGAGGAGGAAGGGGGCACGGGCAGATCGGGGAAAGCGCGACGATAGGGAAAGGCGCAGACGATTCACAGCCCGTTCAGCAAGGCGCATGCCGATTACTGAGGCAACGGGGCGGCGGGCCTTCTGCTATTCGAAGCGGAGCGCCTCGATCGGGTCGAGCGACGCGGCGCGATAGGCCGGGTAATAGCCGAAGCCGATCCCGATTGCCGAACAGACGACCAACCCGGCCAGAGCCCAACCAAAGGGGAAGATCAGATCGGCTTGTAGCCAGGCGGCGAGGAGATTGCCGCCGACTACGCCGAGAATAATGCCGAGAATTCCGCCGGCTTCCGAGATGAAGACGGCTTCAGCGAGAAACTGACGGAGGATGTCGCGGCTGCGGGCCCCGATCGATTTCCGGATGCCGATTTCCTTCGTCCGTTCTGTGACGCTTACAAGCATGATATTCATGATCCCGACCCCGGCAGCGACGAGCGCGATCAGGCTGATGACGAATGCGCCGACGCGAACGATATCGGCGACGGAGGCAAAGGCGCTCTTCAGGGAATCGTTCGAGTAAATCTCAAAGTCGTTCGGTTGGTTGGGTTTTAGTCCGCGCGCGATTCGCATCGCCCCGATCGCTTTATCAAGGGTGCGGTTATAAGTCTCCGAAGAAGGCGCTTGCGTGGCGACGTTAACGGAACGCTTGGCGGCGCCGAAATTTTCGAAGAACCGGGTGATCGGCATCGCGCAGATATCATCCTGGTTTTGGCCGAAGGCGGTGCCTTTCTCGGCCATCACGCCTACAACCATAAGGTTGTGACCACTGAGCTTGATCGTTTTGCCGATGGGTGATTCATGCGGAAAAAGGCGTTTCTCGATTGCTTTTCCTATGACCACGACGCTGCGGGCAAGATCGACATCCTCCTGAGTAAGGTTACGACCGTATCCCAGAGTGTAGCTGTTCGCGGTAAGAAAGCTCTGGTTGGAACCGGCCACGGTAAGGCTCGGCGACGTCTTTTCGCCGTTATAAGTAGCCTGACCGTTAAAGATAAAGGTCTTAAGGCAAACTTCCTGCGCGATACCCTGCATCAATTCGTAATAACGAAGCGCCTGGGCATAACTTATGTTACGGCGGTTTTCATATTTCTCGGCGTTCCGACCGCCTTGGCCACCGCTCACCGGATATTTCGCGAATTGAAAAATATTCGAGCCGAGAAAGCTGATTCCGCTCTCGATCGAGCTGGAGAGGGCGCCAATCGCGGTCATGACGGAGATCACGGAGAAGACACCGATGGTGATGCCGATCATGGTCAATCCGGAGCGCAATTTGTTCGCGCCGAGCGATTGCAGAGCCATGGAAATGATTTCGCGAAAACGCATGGGAGAATTTCAGGCGCCAAGCATCGCGGCACCGGTTGTTAAAAATTCACTCATAGCGCAGGGCCGTGACAGGATCGAGGCGCGATGCGGACCAAGCGGGAGCGAAGCCGGAGATGAGGCCGGTCAGGATCGAGACCAGCATGCTGATGACTACGAGACTGAGAGAGAATTGAATGGGAAAAGAAGGGACCGCTTTCCCGATGCCGAAGCACATGGCGTAGGCGAACATTAGCCCGACCAGGCCGCCGGCGAGACAAAGTGCAGTCGATTCGATGAGAAACTGAAGTAGGATGGTGCGGCGGCGGGCTCCGAGGGCCTTGCGCGTACCGATCTCTTTGGTCCGCTCCTTTACGCTGACGAAGGTGATGTTCATGATTCCGATCGCGCCGACGAAAAGGGAAAGACCGGTAATGAAGAGGCCGGCGATTGCGATGGAGTTTTTGACCGGATCTAGCGTGCTTTTGAAAGCTTGCTGCTCGTTGATATTGAAATCGTTCTTCTTCTCCGGCGCGAGGGCGCGGACGCGGCGCATTAACCCGGTGAGCTCGTCCTTGGCTTCTTCAATCTTGAGCTTGTCGCGCACCTTTACCCGCACGTCCGATTCGCTTTTCGCACTGAAGTATTTTTGAAACGCCGGCAGCGGCACAATTACGATCGAGTCGAGACTGAACAGCCCGAGAAACGACCCCTGCCGCGCGCCAACTCCAATGACCTTGAAGCGTTGCCCACCGATTAACACTTCCTTCTCGAGTGGGCTTGTGCCCGGGAACAAGGCGTCCGCCACGTCGTAGCCCAGCAGGCAAACGCTGGCTGCGCTCTTGTTTTCGAGTTCGTTAAAGAATCGGCCTTCCGCGAAATCCACCGTCGAAATGAGTGGATAATCCGCCGTAGTGCCCTGCACGAAGATACCGCTCACTTGATTCTCTTCCCGCTTCACCGAACGGACCACGTTCGAGGTTGGGACGGCGACGATTAGGTTCGAATTCGGCGTCGCTGCGATGAGGCGGTTTAGGGTCTCGGCGTATTCGGTTTTGATCTCGCGCCGGTCGCGGTAGTTCCACCAATCGTTCGTCCGCGCCCAGGGGAATTGGCTAACGTAAAGAACGTCGTCGCCCAGAATCGACATGCTCTTATCGAACCCAGTCGAGATGCCGGAGATGGCGGTTCCCATAAGAGTGACGGCGACAATCCCGATAATCACACCGAGCGCGGTGAGCATCGAGCGCGTCTTGTTGGACTGCATCTGCGTGAGTGCGATCTTCCAACTTTCGGTCAACTCGTAGAGGAAGCGCTTCATCGGTGTCGGCTAATTTTCCTGTAACGCCGCTTCCGGCAAAGAGCCAGTCATCTCGTCGCTTTCGATAACGCCGTCGCGAAGGTGGACGTTACGGCGGGCGTGGCGCGCGATATCTGGTTCGTGGGTTACGAGAATGACGGTGTTACCCTGCTGATAAAGGTTTTCGAGCAGCGCCATGATTTCTTCGCCGGTCTTGGAGTCCAGGTTTCCAGTAGGCTCGTCGGCGAGAATGATGGACGGATGGTTAACGAGGGCGCGCGCAATCGCCACGCGTTGACGCTGGCCTCCGGAAAGCTCATTCGGCTTATGTTGCATGCGGTCGCCCAGACCGACATCGCTTAACGCTTGCGCCGCGCGTTCCTCGCGGGTTTCGGGATCGATTCCAGCGTAAATCAGCGGTAGCTCCACGTTCCGCAAACTGGAGGAGCGGGGAAGGAGGTTGAAAGTCTGAAAGACAAATCCGATCTCCTTGTTTCGGATTTCCGCGAGTTCATCGCCATCCATGGAAGAAACATCCCTGCCGTTGAACTCGTAGCGACCGGAGCTGGGAGTATCGAGGCAGCCGAGCATGTTCATAAGGGTCGATTTACCGCTGCCGCTGGGCCCCATGATCGCGAGGTATTCGTTGCGATGGATCTGAAGCGTGACTCCGCGCAAGGCGTGGACCGTTTCCTCGCCCATGACGTAGTGCTTCGTGATATCCTCGATGTCGATCACGATCGGGCCGTAAGGCCGGAGGTTGCCGGAGTGCATGGGCGGAAAATGGGAGTGCGAGCGGGGCGCGGGCGGATTAGCCGACCGACCATCGTTCACGGATCACTTTTTCGTATCTTCCTTCTCGATCTCGACCTTCGCGCCGTCTTTGAGCTTGCGGCTGATGGCGCTGTAGCTGCCGGAGATCACTTCGTCGCCCGGTTGAATTCCACTCTTGATTTCCATGTAGGTGTCATCCGCGATACCGGTGGTGACTTTCACCATGACAGCCTTGCCGCCTTTCTTGAGGAATACCACTTTCAGGAGCTTCTCGCGCTCTTCCCGCTGGCTGGCTTTCTCCATTCGATCGTTCGTTAACTCAGCCGCATTGTCGCCCTTGTTACTCGCGACCTGTTTGGCCTTTTTCTTCTCGATCTCTTCCGGGCTCAAATTGCTGTCGCCGGTGCGGATGGTCACGCTTTGCATGGGCACAGCGACGGCGTCCTTCACCATGTTGGTTTGGATGTCGGCGGTGCAACTAAGTCCCGGGCGCAATTGGATGTCGGCATTATCGAGCCGGATTTTCACTTCGAAGTTAGTCACCTCTTCCTGTGTCCCGGTGCCGGTGGTCTTACCGCTGTTGGCGATCTGGGAAACTACGCCGGTAAATTTCCGGTCGCCGTAGGCGTCGATCGAGATCACTGCTTTGTCGCCGGTCTTAACCGTTACAACATCGTTCTCGTTCACGTTCACCCGCGCTTCCATGTGAGATAACTCCGCCACCGTCATCACCTCGGTGCCGGCAAATTGGTTCGTCGCGACCACTCGTTCGCCCTTCTTACTGTTGAGGACGGTAACAGTGCCATCGAGAGGTGAGTAGATCGTCGTCTTGGAAAGCTGATCACGCGCCTGACTCGATCCCGCTTCTGCGCGCTCGATCTCGTGGACGGAGCTGTCAAAAGTAGAAGTCGCGACAGCGAACGCCGTCTGCGCGGCGGTGAAGTCCGATTCCGAGATCATCTTCTTCGCGAAGAGATCCTTGCTTCGCTTCAAATCCATCTCCGCTTTCGAAGCGGCGGCTTTCATTTGCAAGTTCGTGGCCTGCGCGGAGCTGATCGCCGCCTGCTGCCCGTCCAAAAGAGCCTTGTACGAGTCTGGCTTGATCTTGAGGAGAAGATCGCCCTTCTTCACCGCCATCCCGTCGGTCACGGGCAACTCGGTGATTTCCCCCGCGACCTCCGGAGAAATCTTCACCTCCACTTCCGGCTGCACCTTGCCCGTGGCGGAAACGGTCTGGATAATGGTACGCCGCGCTGCCTTTTCCGTCGTAACCGGGATGGGTTTTTCCTGCTTTCCCCGAATGATGGAAATCACAATCCAAAGCACGAGCAGGCCGACAGCGCCGAGAATAATATAACGACGACGGCGTGATCGCCGCTTTTTCGGGGGTGCAGCGAGGGAGGGCGTGACGACGGCAGATTGATGCATGTTCGGGGGGAGGGAAGGGGGAAAATCAACTCGCAGACGATCTTAGACCGTCGTCGAGCAAACCCGTTCAACTCCAGCGCCGCCCAGCTTGGAGCAAAAGCGGGCCGTCATCAACCCTTCCTTATCGAGACAACCGTGCGTTCGCGCGGCCGCGGAGGAGCCCTCCTCCACGAGCGAGGAGGGCACCGCGGAACTAATCTCTCGGTTTACCGGCCCTCGCCCTGAGCGGTTTGCGGGGCGGAGACTCCGTGGCCTGAGTTCGCCTTAATCAAGCTCACATCGGAGCTGTTGATGACCCCGTTGGCGGTGACGTCGTCACGGAAGTTTGCTCCAGTGGCGACTTGCCCGGACTGACTCTTCGCCTCGCTCACGTCGCTCGAATTGACTGAGCTGTTGCCGGTGGAATCTCCCGCGAGAATCGTCATCGGGATGGAGATATTCGCGGTGGTCCCGTTTACGCTGGCGCCGAGAAGGTTAATCATGAGCGTCTGCTGATCGCTCACGTTGGCTAGATTAACTGTGAGTTCGTTTCCGTTCGTGCTCGTGCTTGAGATAATCCCAGTGCCACTGAGGCCCGGTGTCACTGTCGCACTGCTGATGGCCGCGGGACCGTCGAACCGGAAGACCACCTGATGGGTGTTGCTGCCATTGCTGCGGCATTCCACGCCCGGTGTTCCGGTGAGCGGAAGATTAATGTCGAAGGTGCCGGCAGCACCGTGCGTCTTGCGCGAAACCGCGGAATTCAATCCCGGAATCGGCCCGGTGAGAGTGTAGGCGGCGGCGTTGGCGGTCGTGTCGTTGGCGTTCGCATTCGAGGTGGTGTCGATCGCGTTGGTGGAACGGATCATATCATTCACAACGTCATAGGTCCGGACCGAGAACGCTCCGAGCACGTCGCCCGTGCGCGGGTTACCGATTTTATCCTTCGAAACCACGATCGTGATCGTTCCATCCGGGGTAAATCCTCCGAAGTCGGGATCGCCCACCCGTGTGGTGGTAGGCACGCCGAGGACGAGACCCACGACAGCGGTGGTGACGGTGCCATAATCGTAAGTCACGACGCCGGCCTGGTCGCGGGTCATGCCCACATAGAATTGACCGCCGGGAGCCGAAGGCGAATCCCAAACAATTCTCCACATCCGCAAATTCTGCGGCGCACTCAAGTCAGCTACTTTCAACTTGAAGACGAGCTTGCCGGTGTAGGGGCCGCTGGCCGGCTCTGAGAGGTTGAGGGATTGGATATCGAGATCGGTGTCGGTTGGTGTGGTCTGATCGCCGGTCGGATCCGCTGCAACGGTAAAGCCGGTGAGCGTATTACCGACATAAGGCAACGCCAATTCGTTCCCATCGCAAGAGGAGCCGACACTGTTGGCTGCAGTCACCTTGTAATAATAGGTGGTGGCCGTGTTCCCGGCGGTGGCGTCATCGTAACGTAACTGCGAGCCCGGGACACTTGCGAGCAACGCTTCGCCCCCGCTCACCGTTCCGCGGAAGATGTTATAACCGGTAACGCTTGTCCCACCATCGTCCGCCAGCGACCAGGAAAGATGAACGACGGTGCCGTTGCGGCGACCATTCAGGGACGGAAGCCCAGGCGCCGTTGCCACCGCTGGAGGATCGAACGCCGAAAGAAGACGCGGGCCGCCAGACTGGCGGGCGATAGAAGCGAGCGCGGTGTAAGAATTTCCGGTTGCGAACGGGGACGCCTGTTTGCATTCGCCTCCGGCGCAACCATCGGCATAACCCACTAGCACACGACCTTGGTGGTCCATGCTCACGTCGATAAAATCCAGGAGATTGCGGCAAATATTGGAACCGCCGCCCTGCCAGATGCAGCCGCGCTGGACCGCGCTGTTGGGAGTGGCGTCCACTGTGCTCCAAGTCGAGCCGCCATCCAGCGTGGTAGCAACATAGAGATGCCAGATGCCGGCAAAACGTGGGCCTTGTAATCCGCCTGCGGTTGGCGTGCCGAGAAAGGCCATGGAAGCGCGGTTGTCATCGCCAGCCAGGACGACCGGGAAGGCGACGTTGTTAATTCCGAAAGCTGCACCGACATCGAGCGGCTGGCTCCAGGTTACGCCGTGATTATTCGATACCGCGATGGCAGCCTTTGTGTCGCCGTCCGCGTAACCAAAATAAACTTTACCAGCGCTGCCAATGCCGACCGATGGATCGCTGCCGGACGATGTGCTGCCGGGAACGGTGCGCACGTTCCAAGTCACACCATTATCCTCGGAAACGACGACACCCTGCGATGTGCCGCAGCCTTTATTCGGGACGTAGACCACACCATCCGGACTGACTTTGACGTGACCGTGGAGACCGCCGCACTGATCAGTGTAGATAACCACGGAAGCGCCATAGTTCAGACCGCCGTCATCACTCCGGGCGCAGCTGGCATCGACCAAAGCTTGCGAGCAGTAATAGACGGCATTTGCATACAATGGATGCGGAGGCGGGACTACCGGTGGAATCGCGGTGAGATCCGTCCGGTAAGGTCCGCCGCCAACAGTCTGGTGATCGATCCCAGAGAGAATACCAGTGCCGTGACTCGGGACCCAGACTTCGCCATCGCTGAAAGGCGCGGCTCCGTCAGTGTAGGAAGATTCTCCCGCGACCACCTGCCCCGCAAAACTCAGGAGGTGGGCGATGGTGCGACCGGTAGTAAAGTCGGTGAACAGAATTGGATCAAAATCTTCCTGGGAAGTAGGAGCGGGACGATTTTCCCAGAGTGGCAATGCGCAAGAGGCATTGAAGGTAACGCGGAGCGTCTGCACATCGGATTGGAACATGGCGTGACCTTCTGGATGGCCCGCAAAGGGGAGGGTGACGCCGATCGAGGGTTCGCCAGAGGAGCGACCCAGCGTGGTCGGTCCCGCCGCGGGCGGATTGAAATTCTCAAAACGCTGCCGAAATCCACCGGAAGGAGTTGGGGCGGGTAGCGGTGGACTTCCGGCGGAGACAACCGTGGCCGTGCCCCCATACTGATCCGTGCCGCTGTTAATGTAATAAACGACATGCACGGTAAAGATACCGGTCCCGACGCTCGAGCTTGCTGGATTCAAATCGACTTGCTCACGAGTAGTGCCGGCCGAACCGGAGGAGGCAACGATCGGCCCGGTCAAGCCGCCCTTGTGAACATAGAGGTCGTAATCCGTCGCGGGCAGGTTCCAATTAATCTGGACATGCACTTGTTTCCCGGCGGCGGCCCAATCGCTCGGGTTGCCGGAAATCGTGAGGGTATAGCTGTCGCAATTGGAGCCCTCGGTGCACGCGTCCTCTGCGCCGCCCGTGGGCGGAACGCCAGGTGCCGTTCCGGTCCACGTGAGATTAGGTCCAGCGGGCGAAATAGTACCGCCTGTCGGGGACGCGGCTAAGGCGAGGAAGCCGAGCAGCGCGGACGCGAAAACAAGCGCGGCAGCGAGGGCCGCGCGAAGAAGGAAAACGCCAGAGGTTTCGGAAGATTTGCTTTTGGTAGGCACGCGGTCACTTCGGAAGTGAAGGTCGAAGTGGCCGTGAATACGCGTCGAATAAATTATTACATTTTTGCAAGTACCGCCGCCGCCAGAGCTTTGGATTTCTCAATCCTGACTGCTTCGGCCTCTGGCCCGCCGACACTTACGCGCAGAAAACTGTTTCCTTTCAGGACGTATAGGAGCTGGCCGTTACTCCAAAAAGCTTCGTCGCCCACGCCATCTATTTTTTTAGGCGGGTTTCGTTTTTCGTGAGCTTCTTCCTCTTCGGGATCGCCTCGCTGTGTCTCGGGTTCTGAGATCGCCGTGCCATCTTTCTGATTCGCGAAACGACCAAAGATGCGGTCCCAAAACTCTCGCGGATTTTTGCCGCCCGCGCGGGCCTGCGTGATGGTCAGCGTGACCGATTTCAGCGGATCTTCTCCGACGTAGAAGTACTGCGCGACGCGGAAACTTCCGCCGGACTGCTCGCTACTCTTGCTTTCCTTAATCGGCGATCCAATTACCTGCGTCACTTGTTCCGGAGTGAGCAGGAATCGGGCGTCCAGCGCTGCTGTCGGCTGTTCTTTCGCCGCCGATTGGTGCGACGTTTTGTTACAACCAGCGGCGAGGAAAACCACGGCCGTGCCTAGAAGGGAGATTACGCGCATGTCGCGGCCTCGGTCGGCTTTTTTTTAAATATGGGCAAGCGTTGTTGTAATTGCTGCAGCGCCCAGGCTGCGTGTTCGGCGATGAGCGGTTCTGCGTCCCGCGCCGCGCGTTCGAGCGCGGCAATATCATCCACGGTGCCGACATTTCCGAGCGCGACGCAGACGTTCCGGAGCAGACCGCGTCGTTTAATTCGCTTGATCGGCGAGTGACGAAATAGCACGCGAAACTCTTCGTCGGTGAGGTCCAGGAAATCCCGCAGCCGCATCGCGCTCGTTTTCGGCCGCGCCGCGAACGCGCTCTCACGCGAGATGGCGGCAAAACGATTCCAAGGGCACACATCCAGACACGTGTCGCAGCCGTAAATGCGATCGCCGATCAGCGGACGAAACTCCAGCGGGATGGAGCCTTTCAATTCGATCGTGAGATAAGAAATACAGCGCCGCGCATCGAGTCGATGCTCCGCGGTGATCGCGCCGGTGGGGCAAGCCGTCATGCAACGGGTGCAACTCCCACAGCGCGCGACCTGCGGCGCGTCGATCGGTAAATCTAGGGTGGTTAGAATTTCACCGAGGAAAAACCACGTCCCGAGTTTTTGATCGAGCAACATCGTGCTCTTGCCGTGCCAGCCGACTCCGGCTTCCGCGGCGAAATCGCGTTCGAGGATCGGTCCGGTATCGACGTAGCATTTCTGCACGCCGCCTTGCGCGCGGAGCCATGCATCCAGCTCGCGCAAACGGGCAAGCATCACATCATGGTAATCATCGCCCCACGCATAGCGCGCGATGCGTCCGCGGCCGGTCGCACTTTCGCCTCCCTGCCAGTAATTGAGCGCGAGCACAATCATGCTCCGCGCCCCCGGCAGGATCTGCTCCGGATCGGCTCGCTTATCCGCGCCGCGTTCGAGCCACTCCATCTCTCCGGCTGCTCCTTCCGCTAGCCACGCTTTGAACTCCGGTGCGTGTCGCGGCGGTTCGCATCGCGCCACCCGGCAACTGTCGAATCCGAGCGCCCGCGCGCGCTGCTCAAGCTCGGCCTTTATTTTAGCCGACATATTCCAGGATCGCTTCGGCTACTTGCGACACATCCAAGGTCGTTGTGTTTACCGTGAAATCAGCCGCGGCGCGATAAAGCGGTTCCCGCTCGCGCAACAAACGCGAGAGCGTAGCGCGCGGATCTGTCGTTAGCAGCAACGGCCGCGACCGTTCCACAGAGACGCGTTCGTACAGGATCACTTCCTCCGTTTCCAAATAGATCACAGGTCCGAGACGGCGGAGGAGCTGCAGATTTTTTGGCAGCAACACGATGCCGCCGCCCGTGGCCACGATCGCGCGCCGCTTCGGCATTTCCGCGAGCGCATCGCTTTCGGCCGCGCGGAATTTGTCCTCGCCGTGGCATTCGAAGACCTTCGCCAGAGGAAGACCAAAACGCGCGGCCACAGTATCGTCCGTATCAAAGAGCGGCCACTCCCGACGACGAGCCAACTCCCGGCCGACAGTCGTTTTACCGGCGCCCATGAATCCAATGAGCGAGATCGCATCACCGCGTGTCATGAGCGAAGGTAGCGCAAGCTGGCGGCTTGCAGAATTTTTCCATCCGGGCTGGCAGCTTGCGCTACCTTACGCGATACCTCTAGAAGCGAACGCCTCCGCATGCCTGTGCCCGAACACTCCTCCCCACTCGTCGCTGTCGTCATGGGCAGCCAATCCGATTGGACCACGATGCAGCACGCCGTCGAGATGCTGGAGCGTCTGGGCGTGCCTAACGAACACAGCATCGTCTCCGCCCATCGCACGCCGGAACTGATGGCGGAATTCGCGCGCGCGGCGGCGGCTCGGGGTTTGCGTGTCATCATCGCGGGCGCCGGCGGGGCCGCGCATTTGCCGGGAATGATCGCCGCGCAAACCTGGCTGCCGGTGTTGGGCGTGCCGGTAGAATCGAAAGCCCTGAAAGGAATCGACTCGCTCCTTTCGATCGCGCAAATGCCGGCCGGAGTCGCCGTGGGGACGCTCGCCATTGGTGTGCCGGGGGCGAAGAACGCCGGCCTCCTCGCCGCTAGCATCATTGGATTATCCGACGAGAAAATTCGTGCGCGGGTGGAAGCTTTTCGCGCCGAGCAAACTGACGCAGTGCTCGCGCAACGGCTCGAATGAAGTCGGTCTATTTGCCCGGCGCCACGATCGGGGTCATGGGTGGCGGCCAACTCGGCCGCATGTTTGCGGTGGCGGCGCGGACCATGGGCTACCGAGTGCACATTTTCACGCCGGAAGAAAACGGCCCCGCGAGTCAATTAGCCGACGCAACCACCACTGCAGATTACGCCGACGAGACAGCGGTCCGGCAGTTCGCGGAAGCCGTCGATGTCATCACTTTCGAGTTCGAAAATATTCCGATCGAGACGATCAAGTGGTGCGAAGAGACTCGCACCGTTCGCCCCGCGGGATCGATTTTGCACATCGCGCAGAATCGGTTGCGGGAAAAAAATTTCCTCGCCGGCGCGGGTCTCCCGGTGGCCCCATTTAAAGCCGTCCGGAGCGCCCGCGAGCTCGAAGCCGCGCTCGAGCAAATCGGTCGCCCTGCAATTCTAAAAACCGCCGCCTTTGGTTATGACGGCCGCGGTCAGCAGACGATCAAGGCGGAGGATGATTTCGAGAAGATCTGGCAGGCAAGTTCGGCCGACGAACTTGTGCTCGAGCAGGTGGTGAATTTCGAGAAGGAAATTTCCGTCATCGTCGCACGCGGAGCCGATGGGGAAATGATGACGTTTCCCGCGTGTGAAAACATCCATAGAAACCACATTCTCGACCTGACTGTTGTGCCGGCGCGGATCGACCCGACGGTGGAAACCGAGGCCGCGCGGCTCGCGTCGGCAATTGCGGAAAAGCTAGGCCTCGTCGGTCTTCTGGCGGTGGAGATGTTTCTCCAAAGCGACGGTAAATTGATCGTGAACGAGCTCGCGCCGCGACCGCATAATTCCGGGCATTGGACGATTGAAGGCTGCAGCACCAGCCAGTTCGAGCAGCACGTGCGCGCGGTTTGCGGTCTCCCGCTTGGCGTGACCGATCTTCTGAAACCCTCGGCGATGGTTAACCTGCTGGGCGATCTCTGGAGCGGCGGTGAACCGGATTGGCGGGCAGCTCTCCGCACATCCGGCGTCCACCTTCATCTTTACGGAAAAGCCGAGCCCCGCGCGGGTCGCAAAATGGGACATCTCACCGCGACGGGCGGCAGCGTCGCAAGCGCGATCGAACGCGCCGCCGGCTCGCGGGATCTTCTGGCCGGTACGGCGCCACACTACACGACGGAGTTGATCCAAACCCGAACACTCGCCGAGCGGGAATGGGCGACGAGCGAAGCCGTGGCGCTCCTCCGCCGAGGAGAAGCGGTCGCGCTACCGACAGAGACTGTTTATGGCCTGGCCGCGGATGCGCGAAACGCGGTCGCGGTGGCGAAGATCTTCGAGGCGAAAGAGCGGCCGCGCTTCGATCCGCTGATTGTGCATCTGCCGCACCAGGATTGGCTCGAGCAATATGCGATCGTTGGCGATGACGATCGAGAATTGGTTACGCGCCTGTGCGCCGCGTTTTGGCCCGGTCCGTTGACGCTGGTCCTACCGCGGACCGCGCGGGTTCCCGACATTGTGACCTCGGGTCTCGAAACGGTAGCGGTGCGGGTGAGCGCGCACCCGGTTTTTTCCGAGATCATCGCTGCTTTCGGCGGTCCGCTGGCGGCGCCTAGTGCCAATCGTTTTGGCCGGATTAGCCCGACGACGGCTTACCATGTGGTGGAGGAGTTGGACGGGAGAATTCCGCTGATTGTGGATGGCGGGCCGGCAACGCACGGGTTGGAATCCAGCATCGTGGCGGTCGAGAAGGGTGTGATGAGAATGCTCCGGCGCGGAATGATCACGCCGGAGCAACTGGCGAAATTCGGTCCGGTCGAGGTAGTGGACGCGCCGACGAATATCGAATCACCCGGCCAGTTGGAGTCGCATTACGCGCCACGGGTGTCTCTTCAAATTACAAAAGATTTAGCACAAATCACTGTTCCCGAAGGGAAGCGCTATGGAGTGATACTTTGGACCTCCAGCCGTCCGGAGAGCTTTGTGGAGTCGCGTCGGTTAAGCGACACGTGTGATCTGCGCGAGGCTGCGGTCAATCTTTTCGGCTGCTTGCGTGAGCTCGATCGCGCAGGTTTGGATTTGATCGTTGCGGAAGCTGTCCCGGAAACGGGGCTTGGGGCCGCAATTATGGACCGGTTGCGGCGCGCCGCTACGCCTGCTGCTGGGCGAGGCAGGCTTGGAGAAAACCCTTAAAAAGCGGGTGCGGCTGATTCGGTTTGC
>JBDUAE010000184.1:0-4720 GCA_040004805.1 Chthoniobacterales bacterium
GCGGGCCATCCCGCGCAGACGGCAGCCCAGGGCGCGCTAATCTGCCAGGATTGGCCGGGCTTCGGCGCGATCGCGCCCGAGCATTATTTTTCCGCGGGCGACCTTGCCGGCGGGGCGCGGCTCGATGGTCTGGTCACGTTTCACTTCGCTTGCTACGGCGCTGGCACTCCGCAGCAGGATCGGTTCGTCCACGAGCCCGGCGTCGCCCCGCCGACGATTGCGCCCGTTCCATTTCTGGCGGCCTTGCCCCGAGCGCTCTTGAATCGCGGAGCGCTGGCGTGCATCGGACACGTCGAGCGCGCGTGGGGTTATTCGATCGCGACGCCGAATGCCGGCGCGCAATTGCTCCCATTCGAAAATGCGCTCGGTCGGATGATGACAGGCCAGCCGATCGGCTCCGCGTTGAAGGATTTTTACGAACGTTACGCCGCGCTTTCGGTCACGCTCTTGACGATGCTGGAGGACGTCGGGAACGGCAAAAACATCGCCGACTATGAATTAGCGGCCGCGTGGATTGGCCGGAATGACGCGGAAGGTTATCTCCTGCTAGGCGATCCAGCGGTGCGTTTGCGGGTGACGGAGATGGTTTGAGATCGGCCCGCGTTTTACACTACGCCGCGGCGGGGTGTAGCTTCGAGCATGAAACAGAAACTCTTCCCGTCGATGGCGCTGGCGCTGGTCGCGCTCGCGTTCTCCTCCCTCGCGTGGGCCAGCGAGCCCACGAAGGCGATTGCGGTGCTTGGTTCTGCCTCAGGCAGCAGCGTGACCGGCGTGGTTACCTTTACTGCGGGCAGCGATGGAGTCACGGTGGTGGCTGATATCAGTGGCCTCACGCCGGGCAAACACGGCTTCCATATTCACGAGTTTGGCGATTGCTCGGATAAGGACGCGAAATCCGCAGGCGGCCATTACAACCCGATGAAACACGAGCACGCCGGGCCCGACGCGGCGAATCGGCACGAAGGCGATTTGGGTAACATCGAGGCCGACGCCTCCGGCAAAGCGCATCTCGAGCTGAAGGATAAAATGTTAAAACTCAGCGGCGATACTTCGATCATTGGCTATGGCGTGATCGTGCATGAGAAGGCGGATGATTTGAAAACTCAGCCGACTGGTGACGCAGGCGGCCGGGTGGCGTGTGGCGTGATCGGCGTCTCGAAGCCGTAAGCTGCACGGGCGATCGTCTCTCGGAGCGCGAGAGGCGATCGCGTGTCGGCTATTCTTCCTTGCCCTCCTCCTGCGGGCATCCGCTATCGTAGCGGGAGAAATGGAATTGTTATCGATCGGTGAAGTCCGGAGACGGGCGCAAGAGGGCAGCGTCGCCGCGCGGCTGCACGTGCAGGTCAGCGCGTCCGAAGAAAAAGCGACGCGCGAAGGCAAACCGTATTGCGAACTCGTGCTGGCTGACGCGCGCGATCGGATGACGTTGCGGGTCTGGAGCGACCACCCCGAATACCGCGCCTGCAATTCCTTGCAGGTTTCCGATTTCATCGAGGTCGAGGGCGAATTCCAGCAGCACCAGCAATTCGGTCTGGACGCGAAACGCTGGAAGGTGCGTGCGTTGACCGCCGGCGAAATCTCCGAGCTGTTGCAAGGCCCGCCCGAATTGCGCGCGAAGCAGGCGGCGGATTTCGAACACATCAGCGCGAGCGTCCAAGCGCTGGCGGATCCGCGATTGCGGATGCTGGGCCAAGCGTTTCTGGCCGAGTACGGGGAGCGCTTCAAACGCACCGCGGGCGCGCGAAGTTACCATCATGCGCGGCGCGGAGGTCTCGTGGAACACACCGCGCAAATGATGCGGGCGGCGAAGGCGCTGGCGCCGCTTTACCCGGAACTCAATCTCGATCTCCTAATTGCCGGCGTGCTCTTTCACGATTCCGGGAAGCTCTGGGAAAACCATCTACCGGAAACCGGTTTCACGATGGGTTTTGACGAGCGCGGCGAATTGTTAGGCCACATCTCGATCGGGGTGGAATTGGTAAATTCGTTGTGGCGGAAGTTGCAGACGACGGACGCAGCGGCGCGCTGGAATGAGATGACGCCGGCGTCGGAAGATGTGCGTTTGCATTTGCTGCATCTGATCGGCGCGCACCACGGCGAGCTGCAATTCGGTTCGCCCGTGAGCCCGAAAACACCGGAAGCGATGGCGCTGAACTACATCGATAATTTGGATGCGCGGCTCGAGATGTTCGCGGCCGGTTATCGCGTGGCGAAACCGATTGCGGATCGCATTTTTGATCGCGTGCGTCCGCTCCCGGGAAATCTCGTGAAGCCGCTGGCCCGTTTTTCGAACGAGGCGAAGAGCGCACCGCCGCCGACGGGTGGAGATTTATTCTAGACGACCGAATTTCCGGATCGGTTCATGGCCACCCCAGCTCGTAACGTCTCCGCGCGAACTCTGGTGGTGGTGCTACTCGGGCTGACTTTTCTCTTGTTAGGCAAGAGACATCTGTTGCACCGCGCGAAGATCGGCCCGGCCACTCCGTTTCACTCCAGCGACCAATATCTCAACGCAGCGATGGGTGGACGCGACGGCACCGAACGCATTTTGCGCGCGCTGCCGGCGGGCGCGGATCACCGATCGATCGCGGTGGTTTATCCACAAAGCGAGGCCGTGCTCGGTTTTCTCGTGCTTTATCTTTCCTGGCCGCGTCCCGTCTTAAATATCCGGTTGCCGACGGCGAACACGCCTTACCCGTTCGAGACCTTGCGCTCGCCGGAGGTCGCTGCCGTCTTTTTTTGTAACATGGAACCGCCATCCGGATTTCCGCCGGGCGTTCCGCTTGGAAAAAATTTAATCATGGTCCGGCAAGACGCGGGTCCGACCAATAGCCGACCATGACGATCGCGGGTTTGCTCTTCGCTTTCGTGACCTTGTTGCTGGCGGGTGCGGGCGTGGCTTTGCTCGCACAACGCGGGCGCGCCAGGATAAATTTTCTCGAGACGTGGGCGCTCAGTTGGTTTTTCGGCAGCGGTGTCGTTTCTTTTTTGCTCTGGAGCGGTGGCGCCTTTCTCTCGGGAATCGGATTGCAAACTTCGGTCACAGTGGTGGCGGTTACCTTGGGAGTTTTTGGCTTTGCGCTGGCGCGGAAAAGCGGCGCGCGGGTGTTTTTTCCCAAGCCGCACGGCGCGACGGAATGGCTTCTCGTCGCCGTGATCGGTCTCGAGCTTGGGCTCATGTACTACGCGGCCTTGGGAACGAATTTAGGCTGGGACGGTTTGCTAAACTGGGAGGCGAAAGCGCGCTACGCGTTTCAAAACCACGGAATTCTCCCGGCCGCGTATTTTCAAGATGAGGCGCGGGTTTTCACGCACCCCGGCTATCCGCTTTGGGTCCCGTTTACGGAGCTTTGGCTTTATCTCGGGATGGGCGCCGCGAATCAGTTTTGGCTCAAATTTCTCTTCCCCGGGTTTTACGCGATGGGCGTTGTCCTGCTCGTGGTCCTCGCCAGTCGGCTCACGGAAAGACGTTGGGCGGGACTGCTGGTTGGTGCGCTGATTTTTTTCGTTCCGTGTCTGATCAATGTCTCGGGCGGGGCTCAAGAAGGCTACGTCGATTTGCCGCTGGGCCTGCTTTATTTGGGCGGTGTCGGCTATTTATTGCTCGCGGGAACGAGCGGCGAAACGGCGTCGTGGCGTCTCTCTGCGCTCTTCCTCGCGTTGCTGCCGTGGGCGAAACGCGAGGGCGCAATCCTCTGGCTCGTCGTGGTGATCGGCGGTGTCGTGCTCGTGTGGCGCAGGCGGCGATCGTGGCAATATCAGCTGTGGCTTCTTCCCGGTGCAGGGATTCTGTTGGCGTGGAAAATTTTTCTCCACCGCATGAAGCTGACCGCGTCGGATGATTTTGTTCCGGTAACGTTAGCGACGTTGCAGACGAATCTGCCGCGCGCCGGAACCATCGCTCGGCTCCTCGGCGAGGAATTGATCGCGACGTCGCGCTGGAGTATTTTTTGGGTCCTGGTCGCGCTCGGGTTCGGCGTGCTGCTGCTCCGCGCGCGTGACCGGCAATTGCTGATCCTCGCGTCGGCTATTTTTGCTCCGATGGCCGCATATGCCGGCGCCTATTTTTTCAGTGGCTGGGGGGACTGGGTCGAGCACATCCATTCCTCGCTGACTCGGCTGTTATTGCAGCTGATGCCGGTGGCTTGGCTGGTGATTGCGCTGGCGGTGTCGCCGCCGCGTGATCGGCCGGCGGAGGATGTCGGCTAATTTTTTTGCCTCTTCGAGCCGCGGAAACCGGACCGCTGGTGTGCTTATTGCTTTTCTGAGACGCTCCGCTTGCAGCCATGAAGGTTTCCATCATCATCCCGTGCTTTAACGAGCGCGCCACGATCGCGCGGGTCGTGGCCGCAGTGCGCGCGGCGCCGGTGCAGGACATGGAGATCATCGTGGTGGATGACGCTTCCACCGATGGCACGGCCGAGGTCCTGGCCGGCGATGCCGCCGTACTCGCGGATCGGATTATTTTTCATCAGGTGAATCAGGGCAAGGGCGCGGCGCTCCGCTCGGGTTTCGCGGCCGCTACGGGCGATGTGATCTTGGTGCAGGATGCCGATCTTGAATACAATCCTGAGGAATATCCAACGCTGCTCGAACCGATTTTCTCGGGCAAAGCGGACGCGGTTTTCGGGTCGCGTTTCATGGGCGGCCGGCCGCACCGTGTCGTCTATTTTTGGCACATGGTGGGAAATAAATTCCTCACTCTGCTTTCGAACATGTG
>JBDUAE010000185.1:0-4661 GCA_040004805.1 Chthoniobacterales bacterium
CTGTCCACGCCCGCCGGTGCGAAGCCCGAGGAAAAGTCGGGCGGTTGTTGCGGGTAGATCGGCGCGCCGTCTAGGTGCTTAGAACCGGGGCGGGGCTATTTCTTCTTGGGCGCTGCGGTCTTGGCCGCCTGCGCTTTTTGCGACTTCTGCTGCGAGGAGGCGTTGGCTTTCGCTTTTCCCTGCGCTTTTTGCTTCTGGTTCGCTTTCGGAGATTTATCGCCCATGATGTGAGAGGCTCGTCGCGCCGCCGGGAATGTCAACGGGCTCCGGAGATCATCTGCCGGCTGTGTTTCCTCAGACGCTTCGACAGCACACAGCGGGAGGGTTGCGCTCTGTGGACGGCAAATCGGCATGGCGCTCTGTCGCCGTGTTCTTCTCCCGACGCCTCGACAGAGCGCGTAAACAAAAGACGCGTCGCGACGAGGCGGCTACATCTGCTAGTTGTCTTCGGCGGCGGGGGGAAGATAAAGACTATATGCGCGCGGCCCGGAAAAAGCTTTAGTTAGTGGTCATGCCGGCCAATGTCACCATCGATGTGGAGCGAAAGCTCGTGATTACGGACTGCGCGGGGATGGTGACGGATGCGGAGTTCCTCGAAGCCAGGCGGCAGCTGCTGGCAGATCCAGACTTTGATCCATCGTTCGACCGGTTGTGGGATTTCAGCGCCGTGACCGAGGAACGGGTGAGCGCGGAGACGCTCGCGCATCTGGTCGCGACGTCGCCGCATCACGACGCGATCTTGCGGGCGGTGGTGGTAAGCATGGCGCCGCAGACTTTGAGCCGGGTGATGGATTTTGTTTCCCAATCACGCAAATACAACCGGCAGATCGCGGCTTTCCCGACGCGGAAATCGGCCGAGGAGTGGCTCGAAAGGGAGCGGAGCGCGCTCTTGCAGCCAGTCGGGTAGGTGGCGCTAAGACCGCCTTACCCCTAGAGACTCGACAGAGCGCGTAAACAAAAGACGCGCCGCGACGAGGCGGCTACAGGTGTCGGCTAAATTTGGCGGCGGAACATCGTCCTTACTGCTACCGCTGCTGCGGTTGCAGGGCGTCTTGCACAGGTTGCGGGAGCTTATCCGCATTGTGCAAAAGCTGGGTGACCTGCCAGAGCTCGGTCTCGGTCAACTTGCCGCCGAAGGAGGGCATCCCGCTAAAGCGGATGCCGTTGACCAGGACCCAATGGGTTTCCCCGACGGGATCGAAGGTGACTCCGCGGGACGGCGGCAGCAGGGATGGGATGTGTGGATACATCCGCTTCGACATGGCGGTGGGGCCTTGCCCGAAGGCTCCGTGGCAGCCCATGCAGCCGTTCTCCCGATACACCCGCGCGCCTTCGAGCAAGTTCGTTTCGTCGGCTGGGACGGGGGACTGATCGTCCGCGGCATGGCCAATGGAAGCGGTCATCGCGGTGTGGACTAGATATCGCTCGAAGGGTAGGGGACCTCCGCTGGTGGACATGGGCAGGCCGCCGCGTTGGACGAAGAGATATGCAGCCGCGAGCACGAGGGCGATTCCAATGATGAGGCCGAAAATGAATTTAAGCATGAGTGGTTGGGACTGGGCGCATAATGAGGTGGCGGGCCAGGCTTTGCCAGAGGAAAAGCGGCGTTAGTCGCCGGCTAAATGGGCCAGCCTCGCGGCAACTACCGTCTACTTCTTCTCCAGCAACGGCAGGTAGGCTCCATACCCGTCGTCTTGCATTCGTTCGATCGGGATGAACTTGAAGGCGGCGGAATTAAGCGTGTAGCGCACTCCAGTGGGCGACTGTGGATCTGTGAAGACGTGGCCGAGGTGGGCGTTACTGCGTTTTACACTCACCTCCGTGCGCTGCATGCCGAAGGAGGTGTCCAGCTTTTCGACGAGGAGGTCTTTCGAGATGGGCTTACTCCACGTGGGCATGCCGAGGCCGGCATCGTATTTATCGACCGAAGTGAAGAGGGGCTCGCCGGTAATGACGTCGACGTAGAGGCCGACATTATCTTTATTCCAGAACTCGTTTTGCATCGGCACCTGGGTGCCGCCTTCGCGCACGATGTGATATTGCTCCGGTTTGAGGCGACGTTTTAACTCGGCGTCGCTCGGGATGGGCCGGTTCGGATCGAATCCAGTGACTGCCTGGGTTTTCTGCTGGGTGAACAGGAAGAAGTAAATGACGCCGGCGACGAGCGCGACGATGGCAATGATGCCGACGTAGGTGCTGATCGTCGACTTTTCTTCGCTGCTAATTCTTCCGCCGTCCATTTTAGATTGCCGTGTTGGCTTAGTGATTCAAGCAGAGAGGACGCGGGCGGTGCAAGCTCGATCGCATTTTGAATTGGCGGAGCGGTCGGTGGGTCGACGTTTTCTCAAACGCTTGGACCGAGCGAGGCGGCACGTCGGCTCTCGGGTGGAGCGTGGCGTGAAAAATTGTGGCTCGCCGTTCGACACCGGCACGAACTTCGGAAAGGTAAGCGGATCGAACCGCTCGATTATTTCCGGATCAAGAGCGTGCACAGCTTTGCCGAGCTGGTGGCGACGCCATTTGCCGACGGGGTGAATGCACTTTGCTGGCCGCGTCTTCTCCACGGGGACTTTGGCGAGGTGGTGGAGAAACTGGGCCCGGGGCACGGGATCGAGACGATCGAGGACGAGAAACTTCGCGAGCTGGAGGTGAGCGCGGCGGGTCGGGAAGCAATCGCGGTTCTACGTGAGGATCTGCGGCGGCTGCGCGAACAGGAGCGCGACCCGGTGCTCAACTGCGTGCATGATTATCCGCGCGAAGAGGAGCCGGGACCGGTGCGGACGGATGTTTTTTCCTTCCACGTGGATAGCGCGCCGGTCGAGGCCGATACCTGGCTTTGCACCTATCACGGACGGCCGAGCGAAGGACTGCGGAATGAGGAGGCGATCCCGCGGGTGGATATCCCGGAGACCCGGGCGGAGCTGCTGAAGTTCCTAGGCGCAGAGGCGGACGATGCGGACTTTCGGGAGGCTTTGCGCGAGCATTGTTACGATCTGCATTACGCGCCGCTGCCGGAGGCGCGGCCCTATTCCTTCGGTGTAGGGAATCTCTGGCGGATCGCGGTGGCGTGGCCGGGGAGCGCGGTGCCGCCGTGTATCCATCGTGCGCCGGAAAAGCTGCCGGGCGATCCGGCCCGGTTGCTTTTGATTTGCTGAAGGCGTGCGCGCGACGCCTGTTGTTGTAACGCTTCTGGTGCTCGTCGAAAACTTCCGAAATTCAGCGCTCGCTGTGACGGGGGGATCCGGCGCTTCCCAAGCACCGAACTTGGTTGCAAGAGATATCCGCGACGCGACACTGGCCGCGTGAAGAAATCGAAGGTGCGGATCCGCGCTTAAACGTTCGAGTGACGCCGCGCTGATCAGTCAAGGCCTAACGAGGAAATGACAACTGCGACGCATCCGCGAAAATTTCCCTGGCTCGTTTACGGGCTGGCGCTTTTTCTTATCGCCGCGGTCACGCTGGCGCCGATTGGTTGCGTGATCGTCGCGAGCGCGGTCTCCAATCATTACGGCTGCGCGTTGGATGAGGGCTCCGTTCACCCCTGCGTGATCGGAGGGACGGATCGGGGCGAGACGCTTTACACCATGTTTGTGCTGGGCTGGTTTATGTTGCTGACTCTGCCGGCGGGCGCGGTGGCGGCAGGGGGATGGCTGCTGGTATTATTGCTTCATCGAGCGAGCTGGAGAAAGCGGCGGGCGCAGATGAATCCGCCACCGCTTCCCGTTTAGCCGACTACTCCGACTGAGCCGAAAGCGGCGCGCCAAACTCGTCGTCTATTTTCGCGGAAAGGGCGATCAGAGCCGGCAACCGGGGCGCGATCGGCAGGGCGACGCCGCGCTCCTCCAAAGCGCTTACGACTTCCTCCGTCGGGATGTTACCGACGAGATCATCCTGCGCGAAAGGGCAACCGCCGAGACCACCCAGAGCAGAATCAAAGCGTCGGCAACCCGCATCGTAAGCAGCGAGGACTTTCTCGCGCGCAGCGGCTCGCGTGCTGTGGAGGTGGACACCGATTTCGCACCCGCGAGCGTCCGTGACCGCGGCGCTCACGACGCGCTGAATAAGGGCGGGCGTTGCGTTGCCAACGGTGTCGGCGAGCGAGATGGCGGCAATCCCCAGACTGCGGATGAATTCGCTCGCGTCGGCTATTTTTTCTTCGCTCCAGGGATCGTCGTACGGATTGCCGAAAGCCATGGAAATGTAGGCGACCATTTGCAAACCGGCCTCCGTGGCGCGGGCGGTGATCGCTCGCAAAGCGGCGCGGTTGTCCTCGATCGATTGGTTCTGATTACGGCGCAGAAACGTCTCCGAAATCGAAAATGGAAAACCAAGGGTGCTGACCGCTCCGGTGGCGATGGCGCGCTCGGCGCCTTTCTCGTTCACGACAATGCCGATGATTTCCACGCCCTCGGCCGCGCCGAGTTGTGCGAGCGCCTGTTCGCTATCGGCCATCTGCGGCACGGCTTTCGGCGAGACGAAACTGGCGGCGTCGAGATGGAGGAAACCGGCGGCCACGAGGGCGCGCAGATACTCCGCTTTCCGCTCGGTCGGAATCTGCCGAGGCAAGCCCTGCCAGGCGTCGCGCGGACATTCGATCAGCTTGACGGTTTCCATTCGGGAGAAATTACCCACGTTCCTTAAACGTCGTCGCGTGATTTAAT